>CAZHQU010000049.1:0-9412 GCA_964534245.1 uncultured Coprobacillus sp. | reverse complement strand
AGACGGCGTATTTGATCCAGGTGAAAATACAGTTGGATTAACAATTGATGGAATTGGTAAAGAAAACTTAAAAACATCAATTTACTATTTTGAGTTATTAAAACAAGCAGGAATTAAAACTCATTACGTAAGTGCAAACATTGAAGAAAGCACTATGGAAGTTCTTCCTGGAAAAGTTTTTGGACATGGTTTAGAAATCATTTGTAGATTAGTTGCTACTGGTAGTTTCATTCGTAGATATGGTGAATACATTAAAGACGGCACAAAACTTGAAGGTGGTTATGTTGAATGTACATTTAAAAATGATGCTAAAGGTGACCCACTAGTTACTGCTGAAGGGTTAGATGCTCTTGGTGTTATGTCATTTGAAATGTTCAACAAAATGAAAGAACAAACATTAGCAATTACTAAAATTATTGCAGATGATTTAGCTTCTATTGGACTAGAACTTTGGGATATCAAATATGAATTTGGATATAACAATGATGAAGTTATTTTAATTGATGAAATCGCATCTGGTAATATGAGAGTTTACAAAGATGGCGTTATCGTTAATCCAATTGAATTAACTAAATTAATTCTAAATAGATAATCTAATAATATCAATTATAATTAAATAGACATACAAAAAGGCGTTCCAATTTGGAAAGCCTTTTATTTTTGAAAAACCTTTTTTTATTCAAACAAATCTATAATATTACAACCAAGCGTTTTAGATATCCTAAAAAGAATATCAGCTTGAGCTTTATTTATATCATTATGTTGTTGTTCATACATCTGTATATTACGAATAGATACCTCAGCTTTTTCAGCAAGTTGTCTTTGAGACAGTCCAGCCGCAATACGTATTCTTTTTAAATTTGTTTCTGTTTTATTAGTATAGATATGTTCATCTGCAACATCAAAGAACTTTGTTATATCAGCTTCATGTAATGTACTATACAAAGATAAAACTCGTTCAATAGGAAATTCTTTATTTATGTTAAAGAAAGATTTAACTTTATAATTCTGATATTGTGCTAATGACCAACCCGCCCAATAAAATTTTGAGCGACTAAATAACAAATTATTAAATAATAGTTTTTCAGTTGAAATAGTTTTACCAACAACAAGTTCTAGTAAATCTATTGCTGAAAGGCCTACTAAATATTTTGGATTTCCATTTTCAATTTGTTTTGCCACATCAGAAGATATAAATATATTCCAATATTCAATAGGTTCATAGTTACAAAAAACTGCATATTCAAACATTGTGCCAATGTTTGTAGCAACATTATCCAAATATGTAACATCATACGATTTTATCGCCATTTTTAAGACCTCTTCTTATAATATCCAATATAAATAAACCATCCGTTGCTAGGTTTAATCTATAACCATTTAAATATGATTCTCTAGCTTTTCTATCACGATTAACACGTTTAATATAATATTCTCTACATTCTGCTAATTCATAATTTAAATACTCTACTGAATCAAATGCTTGCCTTGACTTTAATACTATTTGAATTCCTAAGTCACCAAGCTGCATAGCTTCTCCAAGTTGCTCAACAGAAATAATGTTATTTATAAAATCTTTTGCAAAACTAAAGTAAGAATCATCTGCTCTGTAACCAATAATTACATCATATTCATCAACATCAACATAAAAGTTTTCTAACATATATTCCTTTGCTTGTATGGCAATAGGCGTATTTACATCGAACGTTCTAAACTTTAATAAAATGGCTATCCAATTAAGAATTGTATACTTACTTTCTCTTAAATCTAAGATTTTATATGAACTTAAATCAATCTCATATTTATTAGCATACCCATTTGTTTCATTATTTGAACAAGCCCATTCTTTTGCTAGTTCAACATTTTCAGTACAATAAAATCCTAATCCGTAATCATTCTTGTTATTACCTTTTCCAAACTCAGGCTTCTCTATAATATCTTTTGAGCCATGATAAATAATCATTACACTTCACCCTCTTTATAAATATTATATCATTTAAATGTCAGTTTGTCAATGTTTTTGCACTTCAATGTATCATTATAATGATATAGTTTTTTAATTTTTATGATCGTAATAATTAATTAATCTTCTTGACATAAGCTCTTCTTCGTTTATGTTGAATAGCATTAAATACTTTCCATTGATTTTGAATGTTATTATTATCTTCTAAGTTAAGATTTGTTTCCGCATATTCTATACCTTCATATGCTAACATCTTCATTATTTTACTAACAATTGCGGAACTGATACCTTTATTTTGATATTCTGGTAATACTCCAATTAAACCTAAATCTATAACTTTAGGTTTCTTTATTGCTTTAAGTAGTTTTAATAATGCAATTGGAGTTAGATGACCTTTAGACTTTTGAACAGCTTTTCCTAGTGATGGAAAACAAATGCCAAAGCATACTACTTTATTATTCTCATCAACAATCACCGCAACGTTCTTAACATCAACAATTAACTTAAAATTACTAATCATCATTTTCTTAGTTTTTTCAGTAAAAGGAACAGTACCGTATAACTTATCATAAGTTATATCTAAAATTTCGAAGAACTGATCAGCATACTTTTTGATAAAATCCTTTGTGTTTTTAGAGTCACCAAATCTTAAATTATATCTTTTCATCATAAGTGAACTTAATCGTTCAAGTCTATCTAATTTTTCTTTATAATCTTCTGGTAAATATAATTTACTTTCTACCCAGTCTACTTCTTTTTCAAAACCATAGTTTTCAATTAAATCTTTGTAATACTCATAATTATATTGTTCCTCAAAAGTTGCGATTTGATCAAATCCTTCGACAAGTAAACCTTCACGTTCTAGATCAGAAAAACCTAATGGTCCTACAATTGTATCCATATCTTTATTTTTAGCCCATTTTTCAACTTCACTAAATAATGCATTAGCAACTTCTTGATCATTAATGGCATCAAATCTAGTAAATCTCACTCTTTTTTCATTGTTTTTCTTGTTACTTGCTAATTGAATAATTCCGCTTATACGTCCTACTATTTTACCATTTTTATAAGCATTATAGTATATACATTCTGTTTGATCACTATATGCAAAATCTTTTTTAAATATACTTTTCTCATCACCATATAGTGGTGGTACAAAATACTCATTACCGTTATATAAATCCAAAGGAAAATTAACAAACTCTTTAATTTGCTTTTTAGTCTTAACTTCTTTAATTTCTATCATGATTACCTCTTTGAAGCATGAAATGCAACACCTACTGTATCTGGTCCACAGTGGCTTCCAGCAGTAGGATTTACAACAGCAAATTCAATATTTAATTTATTATCATATACTTCTTGTAACTTATTTGCAAGTTCTTTTGCTAAGTTTAAAGCATCAGCATGGCCAACAATTACTCTATGTTTTTCAACATCTAAGCCTAATTCTGAGACATAACTAACTAGTTTATTTATAGCATTATTACGTCCAACAGCCTTTGAAACGTTAGTCATTTTACCATCTTGTCCCATACAAATAATAGGTTTTAAACCTATCATTCCGCCCATTAAGGCCGCAATATTACTAACTCTTCCGCTTCTTTTAAAGAACTTCAAGTCATCAGCAAAGAAATATGTAGCATAATGTTCCACTTCTGTTTCCGCCCATTTTAATATTTCTTCAACTGTTGCACCTTTTAAATACATGTCGCCTATTGCTTTAACAATAATTAAACTATTAATTGTAATACCTTTTGTATCAATTGTATATACTTTTCTTTCTGGATATTTTTCTTTAAGTTTATTAATAGCCACATCCATATTATTGAAAGTTGCGGTCATAGCCTTAGAAAAATGTACATACAAAATATCATTTCCAGCTCTAAGTTCTGGTTCAAAATATTTAATATATTCTTCAGAACTAATAGCACATGTTGTAGGGAGAGTTCCTTTTCTAAGCATACCATAGAATGCTTCATAATCAAATTCTATAAAATCTTCATAAGGTTTAACTTCTTTATTATTAACTATATATGGCATACTAATCATTTTATATCCATATTTTTCAGCTTCTATTGGTGTTAAATCAGTATCTGTATCTGTAAATAGTTTTATCATAATTTACCTCGTTCTTTCTATAATTATATAAGCATTATATATACATATTATAATTAAATATTGTTTAAATGTTTAATTTGTGTTAGAATTATTATGTAGGTGACGATATGAGATTATTCACTTTTTTAAAAACATATGCTAATTTAACTAAAAAGGAAGTTACAGAATTAGTTAATAATAACAAAGTTACGGTCAATAATCTATCAGTTGGATTATCATGGAATGTTGAAGATAATGATGTTGTTAAAGTTAATAATATAATTATAGAAAGAGTTCCTTTTAAATACTATTTATATTATAAACCTAAAGGTATCACTTCCACAATTTCATCTAGACCTGATAGTTACATTAATCATATTAATGTTGATAGTAAAATGATGCTTGCTGGAAGACTTGATAAAGATTCTCATGGGTTAATGATCTTATCAAATGATGGAAACTTTATCAATGATATCCTAACTAATCCATTAAAAGAAAAAGAATACATTGTGAAACTAGAACATAAAGTTACTGATGAATTCATTGACTCAATTCAAAAATCATATACGATTAGAGGTAGAGATACAAACCCAATGAAAGTAACAATAATTGATGATTTCACTATTAGGTTAATTCTTACTGATGGCAAATATCGTCAAATACGTAATATTGTTAAATTCAGTAATAACTATGTTTTAGATCTTAAAAGAATTCGTATTGATAAATACTATCTTAATGCTTTAAAACCAGGAGAAATTACAGAATTCAACAAATAAATCTAATAATCTAATTATATTATAATATTAAAATATAAACTAAATATAAACTTTTATTTATTTAGTAATTATACATAATATTTTTTAAAAAATATATAGTAATTTAAGCGTTTTTGTAGTATAATATATAGGTAAAAAAGTAAGGTGAATAAAATTATGGAAAGAAAAGTTGGTACAATATCAAGAGGAATTAGATGTCCTATTATTAGACAAGGTGATGATTTATCAGAAATCGCTGTAACTAGTGTTTTAGAAGCTGCAGAATCTGAAAACTTTTCTATTAGAGACAAAGACGTAATCGCATTAACTGAATCAATCGTAGCAAGAGCACAAGGAAATTACGCTACTATTGAAGCAATATCTGAAGATATTAAGAGTAAAATTGATTCTGATACAGTAGGTGTAATTTTCCCTATTTTATCCCGTAACCGTTTTGCTATTTGTTTAAAAGGTATTGCAATGAGTTTCAAAAAAGTTGTTTTAATGTTAAGCTATCCAAGTGATGAAGTTGGTAATGCATTATTAACTTATGATCAATTAGATGAAGCTGGCGTTAATCCATATTCTGATGTTCTTTCATTAGAAAAATATCGTGATTTTTTTGGATATAATGTTCATGAATTCACTGGTGTTGATTACATTGAATACTATTCAAATATTATCAAAGAATGTGGAGCTGAAGTTGAAGTTGTATTTGCTAACAACGCAAAAACAATTCTTAACTATACTGACTCAATCATCACATGTGATATTCATACAAGAGCTCGTTCAAAGAGAATCTTAAAAGCTAACGGTGCAAAAGTTGTTTTAGGATTAGATGATATTCTAACTTCTTCTGTAAATGGAAGCGGATATAATGAAAAATATGGGTTATTAGGTTCTAATAAAGCAACTGAAAATACAATTAAATTATTCCCAAGAGCGTGTCAAGGATTAGTTGAAGATATTCAAGCTAAAATCCTAGAAAAAACTGGTAAACATGTTGAAGTTATGGTTTATGGTGATGGTGCATTCAAAGATCCTCAAGGTAAAATTTGGGAACTTGCTGACCCAGTAGTTTCACCAGCATTCACTAGTGGTTTAGTCGGTACACCTAATGAATTAAAACTTAAGTATTTAGCAGACAATGATTTTAAAGACTTAAGTGGTGAAAAACTTAAAGAAGCTATTTCACAAAGCATCAAAGCTAAAAATGCTAACTTAGTTGGTAGCATGGCTTCTCAAGGAACTACTCCTCGTCAATTAACTGATTTAATCGGTTCTCTATGTGACTTAACAAGTGGGTCTGGTGATAAAGGTACTCCAATTATCTTTATCCAAGGTTACTTTGATAACTTTACTGATTAATTAATAATTAAAGGCAACAACCTATAAATTTAGGTTATTGCCTTTTTTATTTTAGTAAGTTAGGATATTAAACATTATAATTCATTATATCATCTTTGTATTATTAATTATCAATGAAAATTTTATTTTCAAATACTCACTTGCTTTTTGACATAATATCATTCTTTTCATAAATATTTCAAAATAATTCATTATTGAGCATATATTTAAATCAATATCTAAAGAAAGCACAAATTCCTTACCATCAAAACTTACATCTCTTTTCGTAACAGCATAATTAACTCTATCATGAATATCAAAATCTGATTTGATATTTTGACGAACTCTACTCCTTCTAACATCCGACTTATCAGCAAGTATTAACGCAGCACCAATTGCACTTACAGGACTTGCTGTAGATTCATCATGGTTACCAATAGCATTTATTATTTTTGATATTGATTCAGGATTCATTCCAAGTTTATCAAGTATACGAAATGACATTACTGCACCACTTTGAGCATGATCTATTCTATTAATTACATTTCCAATGTCATGCATAAATGCAGCAATTTGAGCTAAATTAATTTCTTCCTCAGAATAGTTTAAAAGCGTTAATATCTTTGTTACTACATTTACACAGTTTTCAACATGTGGTAAGGCATGTTCTGTGAAACCTAATTCTTTTAACGCACTATCTGCTTGTTTAATATAAATAAGTATTTCATTATTTTTTCTTATATCATTAATAGTAATCATAACTATCTCCAAATTTATTTTATTGTAATATTAATCATCTATATATTCATTAACCATAGGTTTTGAACTATCTTAGTATTACCATAATCTTTATTTCCTATATTTTAATTTTATGCTTTTTTATTATCTTCTTTTTTGTTTTCCTCAGTTTTGTTTTCCTCAACTTTTTTTGCCTTATTTTCTGCTTCCATCATTTTTTTAAATCTTTCAAGTTTTTCAACTAATTCTTTTGGTAATTCTCTTACTACTGGGAATACTTTCGCATTAATAATATTATCTGAGAATTTCACCATAAATTCAACTGTATCAATAAACTTTTGAGGATCTAATGGATTTAGAGTGTCTAAGCGTGAATGAATTTGAGCTCCACCACGTGGCTCTAATCTAGCGAATGTAACAGCAGGAACACCACTTCCAGCAAATGAAGATGAATCTGATGAATATAAATCTACTTTAGTACTAATTGGGAATCCTTCAATTTTACCTAAGAATTCGATATATTTAGCTACACTATCATCACATGAACATACTGCCGTATCATATCCCAATAAAACACCAGTCATATCAACATTAATATTAAATAATACTTTACTTAATTCATCTTTATGTTTTTCACAATATGCTCTAGAACCAACTAAACCAATTTCTTCACTTCCACACCAAATAAATTTTAAAGTTCTTTTTGGTTTATTTACTGAGTAATAATGCATTAATTCCATTATTGTAACTGAACCAGTTGCATTATCCCATGCACCACTTGAATAAATTACTGAGTCAAAATGAGCAGAGAATGTAACAACTTCGTCAGGTTTTTCAGTACCTTCTATTGTAGTGATAACATTATGACTTGTACCTTTTTTATCTCCATCTTGTTTTAAAACGATATTAACTTCTTCTGGATTCATTCTTAATAATTTTTGGGCATCTAAAATATGAATAACTACACCAGGTAAATTATAATCTTCACCTGGCTTTTTACGTGCATTTCTTGTACGCAATTCTTTTACCATTTCTTCACTATCAAATAATGAACCATGAGTTACTATGTAACCTACAGCACCAGCTTTTCTAATTTTTTCCATCGTATCTGGTTTCCCACCAGTTAATAAAACAATTTTACCTTTAACATCTAATAAATTAGCGTCCATTCCTGTTTCAACATAAGCAAGCGAAGCACTAACACCTTTATCATCTGTATTACCACTTTTGCCAATACCAATACAATTAAATTCACATTCAACAGGTTTAGTAACTTTAAATTTTGCTTCATATATTTCTGGCATTTCGATTTCGAAATCTTCAATTACAACATCTGATACAACTTTCTTACATTCTTCTTCCAAAATCTTTGCACATTCAAGTTCTTTATCAGTCCCCGCAATTCTTTCAAAACTAATTTTCTTTAATAATTCAAATGCTCTTTCTTTTGATAAACTCATAATAGTTATTCTCCTTTTCTATATTATATATATTATATATATCTTATATATCTAATTATTTTATTTTCTAATTTTAATTATATCATCATCATTAAGTTCACCAATCAATAATGATGAATTAGGATTATGTTTTAAATGGTTTCGATTTACTTTTCTTTCATCATAGTTAGCATAGCAATACTTACAAAAGTGTTTACACGAATTATAATATCCCACATCTACAGATTCTGCACACTTACAACAAGGATTTTTTCTTGCTTTCCATTTTGGATATTTCTTTCCTGTTAGTTTAAACGCGTCCTCTTGAGTAAAGCAATCTCCTTTTGTAAGACCATACTCAACTAATGTTCTTTCTTCTGAGCAAGTTTGAACAATAATATTGTTATCTTTGCCAGATTTGCTGAAGTTTTCACCTATTAGTTTATAATCTTCTTCTGTAAAGTTCTTTATATTTAATTCCTTAAAATGTTTAGATACATTTTTATACATATCTATAAATGATATAATTATTTTATTAACATAACCATTTAATAAAGAACATAACTTATCAAATGCTTTTATGTGATATTCTATTGTATATTTTTCATTTATAAATATAGGATCATATCTTACAACTGTGTTTTCTTTGCCAATTATTTTAGATATCTCTTTTACAGCATTAATTACATCTTTCTTATCGGGCACATTAGGTTCTATATCTTCTTTATATGATGTTATTGTCGTGTGAAAAACTATTGGTTTATCTATATCTTTTAAATGTTTAACTATTGGAATAGGATTTTTTGTACAAAATAAAATCCCCTCAACATTCTCAAAATATATTCTGCTTACAAGTTTTTCATTAAATGGATTTCTAACATCTAAAAATCCTTCATTATACCTATTCATAAACCAATTTATATAAAACGCTACAATATCTGTTCTTCCGCTCACATTTAATATCATTCTTATCACCTAAAAAAGCTTAAGTAATATTACTTAAGCATTAGTTTTAAATATTACTCCTTTAAAAACTTCTTATATCCTTCTCCATGTTTAACACACTTGCTAAC
>CAZHQU010000048.1:0-9489 GCA_964534245.1 uncultured Coprobacillus sp. | reverse complement strand
AAATAAAGTAAAATAAAATTAACTATATATATCTATCTATATTGTGGGTAAGAGTAGTATGTTGGGACTTGTTGTGGGGGATAAGGATAATATGGAGGATATGTTTGATATCTGTTTTGTGCCCCTAAAAACCAGAATGGAGCGCTTACAACAGCTCCTGTTAAAAACGGAACCAAAAATCCACCTAAGCGGTTATCATTATTACAACATTGAACTTGTTTATAATCACTTCTAAAACCATTATCTATATAACCTGTATAACAAGAGTTATTATAGTATGGATAAATATTTTTCATATATTTCACCTCATTAATAATATATGAAAAATTTAAATTATAGTTCATAGTTTTTAATAATATATTCTTCTAATGTATAATTATTATTATAAATCATCGAAGCAATTTGTTTCCCTACATATCTAAAATGCCATGGCTCATAATTATATCTAGTTATATCTGTTTTATTCTTAGGATATCTTTCAATGAATCCGTATTTGTAAGCATTATCTTTAAGCCACATATATTCTTTGCTTGTTGAGAAAGATTCAGTCAAGCCATGTGTGGATGTACTTATATCTAAAGCAAGTCCTGTCTGATGTTCAGAGTGACCAGGCCTAGCACTATATGTGTCGTTTTCTAAATTAACATTAAAATATAAATGTTCTTGTTTTTCATATGATCTATAAGCAGAAAAGATTATTAAATTGATGTTTTCACCTCTTGCAACATCATACATAAGCTTATAGTTTTCTATTGCTTCTTTAGCTACTAACATCGTTTCATTTTCTCTTTTGATATAATTAACATTATAATCTTTTACATTAACCAAAGTTTCTGGAACATATGTTTCATCAAGATAATAATGTTTATTAACCAAACAATAGTTAGTATTAAGAAATATTGCTTTTTCTTTATTAATGTATGGTGTATAGTAATCATTATTATGGAAGATATTAATAGCCTCTAAATGATTATCGGTAGTAGATCTAATCTCTTCATAACTTAAAAAATTAAATACATTAAAGTTTTTATAATGAATGTATGGTAAAATTTCATCATATGTAATACTATTATCTTTAATGAACTTAATCTCATCACTTGTAAAAGTATCTTTATAAATATCAGTATCATCAAGGGAATTCACAACAAATATACAAATTATAATAGTAGTTAAGCTAATTAATAAAAGTTTTTTCATAGTATTATTGTTACCTAAAAAACAAAAAATATGTTATTTTCTTCAAAGATGTGTTAAAATATAAGTAATGTAAAAAATATAGAATTATAATAAATGGAGTTAGTATGAAAAAATTATTATTAATTGATGGTAACAGTTTAATGTTTCGCTCTTATTATGCAACAGCATATACTGGAAACCTAATGAAAACAAAAGAAGGATTATACACAAATGCAGTATTTGGTTTTTGTAACATGCTTACAAAACTATTAGAAAAAGAGTCTTATGCATTTGTAGCATTTGATGCTGGAAAGCAAACATTTAGACATAAAGAGTATAGTGAATATAAAGGAACTAGAAAACCATTACCTGAAGAGTTACGAACACAAATACCACTAATTAAAGAATATTTAAATATAATAAATGTAAAACAAATGGAAAACTTAGATTATGAAGCCGATGACTTATTAGCAACAGCATCTAAAAAACTTAATGAAGAATTTGATGAGTTTTTAGTAATCACTGGTGATCATGACTTATTACAATTAGTTGGTGGAAAGATCAAAGTAGGATTAACTAAAAAAGGTGTTGGAGATTTAGATATCTACACTGAAGAAAACTTCTATGAAAAAATGGGGTTCTATCCTAATCAATTAATTGAGTATAAAGGTATTGTTGGGGATACATCAGATAACTTACCTGGTATTAAAGGTATTGGTGACAAAACAGCAATAAAACTTTTAAATGATTATAAAACAATAGAAGGTATATATGAACATCTTGACTCTCTAACAACAAGAGTAAGAAATTTATTTATTGAAAATAAAGATGTAGCTTTAAGATGTAAAGCTTTAGCTACCTTAGAAAAAGATGCTAAAATAGAATTAACATCTAAAGATGTTATAATAAAAGAACCTAATATTAAAGATTTAATTAATTTCTATACAAAAATGGAATTTAATTCATTTATAAAAAAATTAAAAGAAAAACAAAATACTATAATTAATGAACAAAATCAAGAGAACAAGGTTCAAGAACTTTCTTTATGTACTGACTGTCTAACTAATGTAACTGGATACTGCACATATGAAATCGTTGGTAGTAATTACTCAAAAGACGAAGTGTTAGGAATAGGATTATTACTTGATGACAAAAAATACTTTTTAACTTTAGAAGATTTAAAAAGAAATGATGTAAAAGCATATTTTGAAAGTGAACATATATACAAATATGTATTTGATTATAAAGGGTTATACTTTATTTTAAAGAAACATAATATTGAATTAAAAGGGGTAATCTTTGATTTACTATTAGCAAGTTATTTAATTAACCCATGTTATGCAAGCGAGGATATTAAAGTCGTATGTGATAATTTTATAGATAATGATTTGCCTTATTACGAATCCGTGTATGGAGCTAATGCTAAACTACATAAACCAGAAGAAAATGTATATAAATCATACTCATTAATGAAATGTAAGGTGTTATTTGATGTTAAGAATATTGTTCTAAATCAAATTGTGGATAATGAGCTAGAATATCTATTAAGTGTAGAAATCAATCTTTCTAAAAACTTAGCTCTAATGGAATTAGAAGGTTTAAAAGTAGATACAAATAGATTAGATGAAATTGGAAAAGATTTAGAAATAAAAGCTAAAGAGGAAGAAAAGAAAATCTATGAATTAGCTGGAATAGAGTTTAATATAAATTCTCCAAAGCAATTAGGAGAAGTATTATTTGAAAAGTTAAACATTCCATATACAAAAGGCAAAAAGAAAGGTAAAAACGGATATAGCACTAGTGCAGAAGTATTAGAAAAACTAACTGATTATGAAATAGTAAATAGAATACTTAATTATAGAGCCTTAACAAAATTATTATCTACATATGTAAAAGGATTAATGGATGTATGTAATAATGGATATATTCACCCTTTATACAAACAAGCATATACTAATACAGGTCGCCTTTCAAGCATTGAACCTAATATTCAAAATATGCCTATTAGAACAGAACTAGGTCAAGTAATAAGAGAAGTATTTGTATCTAGATTTGATGAAGGTGTAATAATTAGTGCCGATTACTCCCAAATAGAGTTAAGAGTACTAGCTCATATGTCAAAAGATCCTAAGATGATAGAAGCATTCACCTCAAGTGTAGATTTCCACACTAAAACAGCATCAGAGATTTTTTGTGTTGATAGTGCTAACGTTAGTGCAGATATGCGTCGCGCCGCAAAAGCTATTAACTTTGGCATTATCTATGGAATGAGTTCATGGGGGTTAAGTGAAACATTAGGTATCACACCACTTGAAGCAAATATTTATATAAACAAATACTTTGAAAATTACAGTAAAGCAAAACTATGTTTAGATAACTTTATTAGTCAAACAAAAGAAAGAGGATACTCTTTAACTATGCTTAATAGAAGAAGATATATCCCAGAAATTCAAAATAATAATAATAATTTAAGAGCATTCGGGGAACGTACAGCAATGAACTCACCTATCCAAGGTAGTGCTGCTGACATAATCAAAATTGCAATGAATAAAGTAGCATTAAGAATGACAAAAGAAAATGTTAAATCATTAATGATTGGGCAAGTACATGATGAATTATTATTTGATGTTCCAAAAGATGAAGTTGAATTAATGACTAATCTAATCAAAGAAGAAATGGAAAAAGCTGTAATGCTTGAAGTGCCTTTAATTGTTGGAATTGGATCAGGTAAGAATTGGTTTGAAGCTAAATAATTTTAAGATATATAATTATAGACTAATGATTATAGATATAGAATGGAGATATATATGAGAGAAATATTTATAAGAAGAAGTATAAGAAAATACAGTGATAAAAAAGTTAGTAGTGAAGATATAAATAAAATATTAAGAGCCGCTATGCAAGCGCCAAGTGCTAGAAACCAAAAACCATGGCATTTCTTAGTATGTGAAAATAAAGAAGTTTTACTTAACTTATCAGAAGAATTACCAAATGTATCAATGGCTAAAAATGCAAGTTTTCTAATAGTGTTTATGACATCAAAAGAAAACCTGACAGTTCCAAGCAAATACCCTCAAGACATGAGTGCATCTATTCAAAACAGCTTACTAGAAGCATGTCACTTGGGAATAGGAAGCTGCTGGTGCGGAATTTATCCAGATGATGATAGAATGCAAAAAGTTAATAAAATCTTTAACATTAAAGATTATGAACCATTTGCAATCGTAACATATGGATATCCAGAAAATGAAGAAGATATGAAATTTGTAGAAAGGTATGATGAATCAAGGATTCATTACTATAAATAATGCCAGAATTACCAGAAGTTGAAACTGTCAAGAATAGTTTAAAAGAACTAATACTTGGTAAGAAAATAACTAATGTTGAAGTGTATTATAGTCAAATGTTAAAGAACATATCTAGTGAGGATTTAATCAACAAATTAAAAAATCAAACATTTGTTAATATCAAAAGAAGAGGAAAGTTTCTAATATTTATATTGGATAATTATAGTATGGTTGCTCACCTTCGAATGGAAGGTAAATACTTAATGAGAAAACAAGAAGTACATACTAAGCATGAACATGTAATCTTTTATTTAGATACAAACGAAACATTAAGATATGTTGACACAAGAAAATTTGGAGTAATATACTTATTTGAAACTACAGATATATCTGAACTTGATAAAATCGAACCACTTAATAAATTAGGAATTGAACCAATCAGTGGAAAATTAACAAAAGATTATCTAAAAGATAAATTTAGATTATCAAATAAACCAATTAAAGCAGCTTTACTTGATCAAACAATAATAAGTGGATTAGGAAACATTTATGCTGATGAAGTGTGTTATATGTGTAAACTTCATCCAGAAGAAAAAGTATCTAATTTAACAGATGAAGATTTACAAAATATCTGTGTGAATTCAGAAATAGTTTTAAATAAAGCTATAAACTTAGGCGGAACAACAATAAGAAGTTTTATCAATTCGCATGAAATAACAGGAAGATTTCAAAATGAATTATTAATTCATACAAAAAGCAATTGTCCATATTGTAACAAAAAAGTCACAAAAATTTTTGTGACTGGAAGAGGTACTTACTATTGTGAAGACTGTCAAAGAAAAAAGAACTATAAATTAGGAATAACTGGAGGAATTGGCTCAGGTAAAAGTACAGTATTAAAATACCTAAAAGAAAAAAATATAAACGTAATAAGCTGTGATGAAATTGTACATGAAATAATGAAAAATGGTGGCGAAGCCTATAATAAAATAGTAAAGACATTTTCAAAATCTATTTTAGATGAGAACAAAGAAATAGATAGAAAAGCATTAGGCCAAATCATATTTAATGATATTACTCTAAAAAAGAAATTAGAAGACATTACTCATCCTATAGTAATAAAAAGAATAAAAGCATTAAAAGGAAAATGGGTTGTTGAGACACCTTTACTATATGAAGCTAACTTAGAGTATTTATTTGATGAAGTGTTAGTAATTAACACTAGCTTAGATAATCAAATAGAAAGAATTATGAAAAGAAATAATCTGACAAAAGAAGAAGCTATTTTAAGAATAAATAATCAAATGCCACTAGAAGAAAAAGTATCAAAAGCAAATTATGCAATAAATAATAATTTTGAATTACAAGAGCTTAATAAAAACATTGATGCCCTTCTTGAAATAATAAAGATATAATAAAAAGACGTTCCAATTTCGGAACGTCTATTTTTTAGTTACTATAGTCGATATCAAGATTACCACTGATGGATTCAATAATAACTTTAGAAGATGGATCCTCAGTAGAATAATCAAATAAATTAGAATCACTCTTTGATAAAGCAAATGTATGAGTGAATTCACCTGATACGGTATCATAATTCATCATGAACTTAGTTTCTTTTGGTAAGAACAAGTAAATATCACCACTAATAGTGCTAACCTCAACTTCAGTTGGAATGGTTTTAAATCTTAATGTTACAACAGAACTTGAAGAATCAGCTGAAAGAGATAAAGTTTCAACATTTGTTGTGGAGATATCGCCACTAGTTGTTTCGATGTCGATTTCTTCACAGTTTACATTTTCTAATGTTACTTTACCACTTGTAGAGTCAATTGAAAGTTCTTTTGAGATTAAACCTTTAGCCATAATATTTCCACTTGTTGAATCTAAAGTAACAAATTTTGAAGTGACATTGTAATTATAGATAATACCAGAAACAGAATCAATGTGAACAGTATCAGCATTTAAGTTTTTAATAGTAATGTTTGCTGAAACCATATTACAGAAAAATGAATCTAATACAATACTACTTGGGATTTTGATATATAAATTCTTTTTGTTGCCATTAAAAGATAATAGTTTAGTTGCTTTAGCAAACTTAATATATAAAGTATTACCATTTAAGAAATAATGAAGTTTTAAGTCATCACTTAAATTTTCATCTATTTCTTCAATAAAAGAAATATTATTATCAGAACTTCTATCAATAATAATGTTCCCAGAAATCCAGTCGATATCTATATGTTTAATAGTAGATGCATCAAAACTGCCATTACCTACTAAATACGATTCAGCATTGCTATATGAATATTGTGTATTGATTTCGATATTACTATTGCATGAAACTAAAAGTAACATAGAAAATAACAGAAACAATATCATCAATAAATGAAATGATTTTGTTTTCATAATTTTATTCCTCCATAGTTATTATAACATATATGACGAAAAAATGCAAAAAAATGTTGATGGCATTTTGTTGTAAATATTTAATTAATGTAGTATAATTAACATATAAATAAATTTAACAGTATATAAGGAGATAGTTATGCGTTTTAAAGATTATTTTTCAAAAGACTTCGAATCAACAGAGGATAATTACTATCCATCATTACGTACAAGATATTATAGAACTCGTATCGATGAAGCTAAAGAAGCATTAATTCAAGTTATCGAAAGTGAAAAAGGAAATATTATTGATGATAATGAAACATATATGGAAATTCTATTTGAATGCTCAGAGTACTCATGCACAGCAAGATTAATCGCTACATCTCCTGTAGAAATTGCTGTTGATTTTAAAGTAACTACCTTTTCATTCTTTGGATTTGGTAAAGGAAAGAAAGTTATTGAGAATTTATATCAAAAAATGGATGCTAAACTACAATTTAAAGGTGTAGGATTATATAAAGGTTAATAATTTAAAATTATAAATATAATAATATAAAAAGTAGGACAAACAAATGATATCAAATAATGATTATATAAAAATAAATACGGTTAATCTAAGCTTAGATGATATATATGTATTATCAAGATTGTATTTACCAATGATTGGTATAGACAGTTTATCAATTTATAATTTACTAAATAATTATGATGATGAAGTATCAGTTAGAGTATTATTAGATTATTTACATTTTGATTCTGCTGGAAACTTAGAATATGGTATAAATAAACTTGAAGCATTAGGTTTAGTAAAAAGATATAAAAATAATAAAACTAATGAATTTCTACTAGAGCTAATTAAACCATTATCTAAACAATCATTTATTAATGATAGTTTCTTAAGCAGTTTGTTAATGAAGAATATTGGTGAAGTTGAATTTAATAAACTTAAAGAAATTAGTAAAACATTAAAAGGTTATCAAGAAGAAACAAAATCTTATGATGAAGTATTTAAGTTAAAAGATAAAGTAGTAAAGGTTGTACAAACTAATGTTCCTGATGATATTGCAAATAATATAAAAATCAAAAATACAGATTTTGACTATATAGTATTTAAGATGAGTTTTGAGGAAGATGAATTAAGTAAAGCTGTTTTAAATGATTCAAGTTTTGAAAACATGATTCTTAAGATTAGTTATCAATATTCATTATCAGAAGTAGAAATGAAACAAATAATTTTACAATCAATTGCTAAAAATAATGATTTAAGATTTTCTGATATTGAACGTAGAGCAAGTTACCTATATCAAAACAAGGAAACAAATTTAAATGAATTTCCAGAAAAAACTCCAGAAGAATATATAATGGACTTAACAAGTGAAGAAAATGATATTTGGAGTTTTGCTATTAAACTACCAATTAATAAAGCTTTAGAAGCTGTAAGTGGTGGAAAATCTTCTATTGCTGACATAAGAGATTTTACTAAACTTGTTGATATACATCATATACCAATTGAGGTAGTTAATGTTCTTATTTTTCACTTGTCTAAAATAAAAGCTGGTGAAGTTATAACTTATAATTATATAGAGAAGATTGCTGTGAACTGGCGTAAGGCTGGTGTTAAAACAGCAAAAGATGCTATTATTCATATACGCGAAAAAGAGAAAGCTGCGAAAGATGATAATAAGAAAAAATATGTTGTTCGTGAAGCTGAAGAACCAGAATGGTTAAAGAACAGAAAAGAAGGCATTAAAGATAAAGAAGTAGAAGAAAACTCAAAACCAGTTGATAATGTTGATATCAATCAATTTTTTAAGAAAGTGACTGATTAATATGAATAAAGAAGCAATTGTAAAATATTTATTTAAGAATAAAGAAGTTAAAAGCTTTTGTGTTAAAAATAAGTTAGATGATAATGATGTAATTAGAAATTTTCAAGCTATTTCAGCTTATAAGGATTTTCTTGAGAGTTGTGATAACTGTGATGGTAAAAACTGTAAAGCAAAAGTAAAAGATCAAATCATGACACTTTCTTATGATGGGAAAATTGTTGAAGCATTATATGAAGCGTGTCCAAAAGTTGTTAAAGTAGATACTGAAAACTATGAAGTTTTATGCTACACTGAAAATGATATTGAGTTAATCACAACACAAGCAAGAGCAATGCTTATGGGATTTTTCCAAAAGTTTATTGAAGAATATGAAGCAAATAAATTTGCTAAAGGCATTTACTTATGGGGTGACTGTGGAACAGGTAAAAGTTTATTACTATATAAGTTTGGTCAACTTCTAGCTAGTAAAGGCATCAAGGTAGTATTTGCATATTATCCAGATTTAGTAAGAGAGTTTCAAAACCTATATGGTACAGGCGAACTAGAAGAGTTAATAGTTAAACTTAAAAAAGTAGATATCTTAATGTTAGATGATATTGGTAGAGAATCTAATACCCAATACATTAGAGATGAAATTTTAGGACCTATTATGCAATATCGTGTTGATAATGAATTACCAATGTTCTGTACTTCAAACCGAAACATGTCAGGTTTAGAAAAACACTTAAGTGAAACTAATACTTTTAAAGATACAGTTAAAGCAAGTGCTTTAATTCAAAGATTTAAATTCTTAATGAAAGAATATG
>CAZHQU010000047.1:0-9499 GCA_964534245.1 uncultured Coprobacillus sp. | reverse complement strand
GCCCCATGACGAAGGGCGAATCGATTTCGTCTGCCAGATAGATATTGTCCCGCAGAGGAGAGGCTGTGACAAGCCTGCGGCGCAGACGCAGGTAGGTCACAATGCTGTAAACAGCCATGATCAGAATGCCGCCCATCCATATATAAGTCGCTATGGACATAGGTGCTTCCAGCGGATCAGCCCGAAGCTGCTCCTCGCCCTGGGGCAAAGCCTCCGTAATGGCCTCACCGATTCCCGGAACAGGTAAAACCACTTCGGGATACTCAGTGTGAACAATGTTGGAGGGGATATACTCCACAGTGCTGGAATATTCAGTCATGTCAACAGTCGGCGTATCAAACAGGCCGAACAGCGACAGCCCGGACTCAATGGACACCGGGCAGAGGAGTCGAATCAGCACCACGCCCCACAGCGCATAAGATATGACTTTCGGAGCCTTTTTCAGCAGCAGACGCAGGAGCAGCACAAAGACGATGGCCACGCTTGCCGTCAGGCTCATATTCAGTATTTTGGGTAGGAATGTGTAGAAATCCATGATCTCACTCCTTCATTCCGTCGATAAGCCGCTTCAGCTCATCAACTTCCTTATCAGAAAACTTGTTTCTTGCTCCAAATGAAGCCAGGAACGCAGGCAGCGAACCATCAAAGGTCTCTTTCACGAAGCGGTCGCTCTGCTCGGCATAAAACTCCTCGCGGGAGATCAACGAAGTCACGGTGCTGTTTTGATTCTGGAAGATACCCCGGTCGCAAAGCCGTTTCAGGACAGTATAGGAGGTCGTGGACTTCCAACCAAGCTCCTGCTCCGCCATCTTGATCAGCTGTCGTGAAGCCAGCGGCTCGTTATTCCAGATAATATCCGCAAAGCGCGACTCCAGTGCGCCCATCTTGCTCATATAAAAAGCCTCCTTTCAACTCTACATCATGTAGAGTTACTTATACTCTACATGATGTAGAGTATTTTGTCAATGCAAAAGATAAGATTTTTACAAAGCGTTCATAGAATACCGCTTTGCCCCAGTTGACCAGATGCCAAATATATGTTACTATTATGTTGCTCGGTATATCGAGAGACATAATAGTTGGAAAGGTGGAATGCCAAATGGCTGCACAGGCTCCCATGACAGAGGCAACATATTACATTCTGCTGGCGTTAATGAAACCCGGACATGGTTACGGCATGATGCAACGGATCAAGGAATTGTCCGGAGGACGCATCGAAATGGGGCCCGGAACATTGTACGGTGTCCTCACCCGAATGAATAAAGAGGGACTGATTGTTCTGACCGGCGAAGATGGGCGGCGTAAAAATTACGCTATCACAGAAGAAGGAAAGAAAGCGCTTCATTTGGAGTATGAGCGTTTGAAGCAGCTCGTAGTTGACGGTGCCATTTTGGAGGAGGTAGACGAATGAAACGAAGATATGGCCTTCATCCGAAGGATTTTGCAATAGGTGAAACAGAAAAATACTATACTGACATGGCCTCAAAGGGATGGCATCTCGTAAAGCGCGGTATAACGTTCAGTCGCTTCGAGAAAGCAGAGCCACGCCAAACGCGATATCGCATTGAAGTCGTTACCCCTTCCTTGCTGGAGGATGGACACCTGCCAGAAGAGCAGGTGGCAGTATATGAAGATTGTGGCTGGGAGTATGTGGCCAGCCGAGGCTTTCTTCATGTATTCCGCGCCCCGGAAGGCAGCAATGCACCAGAGTTCTATCTGGAACCGGAACAGCAGGCTGCGACACTGAAAGGACTCCGAAAGCAGTACAGGTCGGGTCTTGTTGGTCCGTTTATCATAATTGCCATGCATCTCTTCATGGCAGCGCTGGTAGAGGGATTGTTCAATGGCCGATGGGCAGCGCAGCTCTATCGGGCCTGGATTGAGGAAAGTGCTCTGGTAATTGGCATGAGTCTATTCCTACTGTGGGCGGTATTCAATGACCTGTGGGGGCTGCTCCACTTGAATCGCTTGTACCGCAGAATGAAAAAAGGAATCCCTATCGACCACTCACCGAAAAACCGAAACGCAATCGTCATTCCCAGAGTGGTAACCATTCTCCTGGCCCTTGGCGTTTTGATTTGCGTGGGACATGATTATTTGAACGATGAAAAATATATCATGCAGGAAACGGCACAGGGGCCGTACCTGCTTCTCTCTGATTTGGGAATTGAGGGAGAACGGACAACCAATACCGTTAATAACGAAGAAAGCACCGTCAAGGCCAATCGCTCTCTTCTGGCAGATCATTGGCACACGCAGGAGTTCATCGACGAAGGGCCCTATGGAAACGGAAGATCACAGGCATGGATGTATCAAGATGTATATATCCTGAAAAATCTGGATATCATTGACCGCTTCGTTGAGGTGCTGATGATTGACTCCGTTTTTGCTCAGTCTACCGAGGACTACACACTCATTGAGATCCCTGGCTTGGATCAGGCGTGGATCACGGAGCGGCTGGAATGCATCGCTGTCAAGGGAAACCGGATCAACATCCTGACCTGTCCGTTTGATTCTCAGGAGGAAATGATAGATGCTCTGGTAATCATCAGTGAAAAGTGGAGCGAATGAATAACCTGATTTTCTGAGGAGGATATCTTATGGGTAAAGAAACAATGGGAACCGTTATCTCTGTAAAAAAACAGTGGTGGTTGAAGGTAAACACAAAGCGCACAAGATTGCACGCCATGGACGGTGCGATATTTCCGCATATTATCAAAGTTGAATACACCGTTGATGGTCAAACCTATACGAAAAGAAAGTGGATTGGTGCAGGTTATCCAACCCCTTCTGTTGGGAGTTCCGTAAAAATCTTATACGATGGAAATAAGCCGTCTCGCGCACAAGTGGTATGAGTATCTTTTGAAAAAATAGCACAGCAACCGATAGTTGCCGAATAGTTGGTAGCAAATTAGCCTCCTATTTGCTACAATATCATCGCAAGGAGGTGCTACACATGGCTTTAGGAGAACGAATCAAACAGTGCCGACAGGCTGCGGGAATGTCCCAGGAGAAGGTTGCCGAGCTTGTGGGTGTCAGCCGTCAGGCCGTAACGAAGTGGGAGGTCAATCAGTCTGCGCCAAACACCGAAAACCTGTTCAAACTGGCTGAAATATTTGGAACGACTGTCGATATGCTGTTGGACACAGGTGATGAAGATAAGCAGTCCCCTGCAGAGCAGATTTATTATCTGTACAGGCTGGAAGAAGAAAAGAAAGCCGAGCTACGCCGCCAGAGGAAAAAGCAAAATCTATTCGCAGCACTTTGTGCTGCAGGCGTATATCTGCTGTTCTACTTGGTGGGGCGGATCGTCTGGTGTGACCTCTCCGAAAGTAGCTTGATCGGTTGGCTATTTCAGTCCAGGCCATCCGGCGAGAGCAGCTATCTTTACGGATGGTTACTCAGCAGTAATCTATTCTGGTATGCGATGGTGATATCTGTTGTCCCCGCATTCTTCGGCAAACACAAATTTACCCTCGTTACCATCGCAGCCTTCTTGGTTGGTTTTGTTGCCGGGATGCTGTTTGGCCCGTATCCCGAGGGTGCTGCCATCGGGCACGACCATTACGGTTGGGCAATTTGGGGAGCCATTTACCTGGTGTCGATCATTGCCGGTATCGTGGTGGAGCGGCTTGTGAAGAAGGACATTTTCAGTCTTTTCAAAAGAAATAAAGAAGCATAATTTCAAGAAGTAAAAGCCCGCAGGTTTTCACCTGCGGGCTTCCTGTATTCTTATGTCGGAACTGGGCCGAGGGCAAATACTCCAGCTAAGAAGAAAAATACAAGCAAAGCAATCGGAAAGAGCATTAGAACCGCTGCAAGGATAAATGTCCGAGCACAGGGCAAATGATTTCGTTTTCGCCAGATGCCGTATATCACAAGGCTGAGAGCCAAGGCGATACATAAGCACGGTGCGACCACACCAATCAGGCCCATCCAACCCATGGTATCTCCAAGGAAGAACAACACAACGGCTAACAAAACACCACCAGAAATTAGAATATGATGCTTGCGTTCCATTTTCCGTTGCTGTTTTACCATATCAAACGCATTCGTCAGCATTTCTGATGCACTCTCCTGCGTGACATGATTTTCTTGAAAACGCTCGGCCTGCATCACTTCTGCCACGCTGATACCCAGGGCATCGGCAAGAGGCTCAATGCTGTTGATATCTGGCAGTCCCAAACCTCGCTCCCATTTACTGACGGCCTTATCTGTAACATGGAGCTTCGTAGCCAGCTCAGCCTGTGTCATGTTCTGTTCCTTGCGGATCTTCGCTATGAACTGACCTAACTTTTTTGCGTCCATAGAATCACCTCCTGGGTATAGCATAGCGCGGAAAAGCCCCGTTTTCAACCGACGCTGCGTTTAGATGACCGCAAAAACAGCATCTCTACGGAGCGTTTACCACAAGTGAACGCCAAATTTGCATTCTATGATATAATTTTAGAAATAAAGTGAACCAAACGCTGCTCTCGATTGTATATGTAAATGAAAGGGGGTGCAGAGAGTTTGATCGATCAATACATACGCCAATACGGAAAACGACTGTATGGACTTTGCCTGTCTCTCTGCGCCAACACCTTTGAGGCAGATGATCTGTACCAGGACACATGGCTACAGGTCTTGAAGCACATATCACAGTATGATCCAAGACGGGAGTTTGAGCCTTGGCTGACGAAAATCTGCGTCAACACCTATCGAAACGCCCTGCGCAGGCTCGGGCGAAGTCCTTTGCTGAACTTCCAGACAAATGAGGAAAAGGATGCGCTTCTCTGTGCGGTCCCGGCTCCGGAGAACCCGGACTACAGTGAGCTGTACGAAGCAATCGATAAACTACCGGAAAAGCTTCGGCTGGCAGTGATCCTGTATTACTTTCAGGATATGGATACCGCAGCGACTGCCGGGGCGCTCGGAATCCCGGAGGGAACAGTAAAATCCCGATTGAGTAAAGCAAGAAAACGATTGAAGGAGGTGCTTGGCCGTGAAACAGATCTACAATTTTGAACAACACAAACCACCTGTGCTGAACGAGAATATGCTCCGTGCGGAGCTGGAGCGGCGCAGGCTCCGCTGGCAGACGGCGTTGATTGCACTGGCAGGCATCCTTATGCAAGCCGTGGTGGTTCTGGTTGGCCTGCTCGTTATGAATGACTACCCCATGCTCACGATGCTGTGTCTGGGCTATACGGTGGTATCCGTCACCGGCGGCAGCGTCCTTGCCGTCGTAGTAACAAGAAAAGGAGGTATCTCTTATGGAGTTGATGGCTGTTAATGTACTTGTATTGATGTTCATTGTTATACTGATACCGGTTTTGGTTGGAGTCTATGTCTATCGTGATGCCAAACGCAGAGGAATGAACGCTGTCCTCTGGACACTGATTGCCGTGATTGCGCCTTCGCTGATTGGCTTTATCATTTACCTGCTGGTACGAGGGAATTATTCCAATCTGCGCTGTCCGCAGTGTGATACACCGGTCAACGATCAATATGTCGTCTGCCCCAAATGCGGTGCAAAGCTGCGGCCTACTTGCCCCAATTGTTCGGCTCCGGTAGAGCCGGACTGGAAGGTATGCCCCAAATGCACAACGCCCCTGCCCGAGGTACAGGATAATATCGTAACCCCGGTTCGCCCCAAGGACAAAGCGCTGTGGAAGATCCTTCTGGCTATTGTGCTGATTCCGGTTCTGTTGATCCTTGCCCTGGGTATCAGCTTCTCAGCGGTGTCCGGCGGTGGCTCATCCAGCCTGCGGGAAGTAACCTTCGATGAATACTTCCAGGACCAGGAGCTGCCCGACGAAGCAAAGGAATATGTTCAGGAGTGGATGGATGGTTTGGTCTTGGATACCAACCATGCCTACGCATTGCGTTACGACCACCTTCCGTTCCCAGAGAGCGAAAGCACAGACTATTATTACCTGATTTACATTCCAGGCGGCAGTGATGTGGGGCGTAAGGGTTTCGGATACACCTCCGGTCTGTTCAGTAGCTCCTTCAAACTGGATCTGCATGATCCAAGTGGACAGGATGGCTTATATTGTGCCGTAACAACATCTAAAAAAGATGGCCCGAAACTCAAGGTTACTCTGGACGATAAGCAGCTCGATGTAGATGTTACCGTGGTGGACTTCAATCCAACCCTTTACACCATTGCTTCCGAGTCAGATTACAGTTCTCTGACCAACGCGGCAGGCGACCTCTATGTGGAGGAACTGGAGAAGGAGATGCTGCCTGTTGCAGTTGAAATCCTCAAAATGGTTGACGGCGAACAGGCGGACACCTTGACCTTTACTGAATCTGACCTCCTGCTGAATGCGGTCGTTGATATCCATGAACTGCATTATATGGATGAGCCTCCCGCATTTCTGGACGAATACGAGTATGCCGACTACTATGAGATCACCGTATTTTATGCAGACACTACAGGAGATGTCCACTATGAGGTTGCCTGTGGATACCGAGTAATTGAGGAGGACGGCAACTACTACATGGTTGAACTGGATTCTGACCTTGTCTACGAGATCAGCACAGAAGGATACGAGAAGTTGACCGCTATATTTGAATAACTGAATGAGCAACAGAAGGCCCGCAGGCATCAAATGCCCGCGGGCCTTTCTTATACTTACGATTGTTAGCCTATCGGAGTCACAGGAGCTCCTTCGGGCGACCGTTCCACCTCTCCGTCCTTAACGGCGATACTGTCAGAAAACTGCTCTGTGCGGCCAAGATTATCGGTCACCACAAGCACGATTTCCAGTACATCTCCGTCCTTTAGCGTGAGGTCATAATAGGTGTCTTGAATGGATGCGGTAAAAACCTGTTCCTCTCTTCCAGAGGGAGTAATAGCCATAATCTCGCTCATGACCTCGACATCGTTTACATAGGCAGTCAACTCTGCCGTTTCAGGCCAGAAGAAGTCGGGGAAAATAGACTCGATTATGATATACGCCTGTTCTGCCTTTGCGGTTTCTGTTGTGATGCCAAAGCCTTTTGTGGTTATGGCAAACGGCGTGGTCAAATTGCGGGCATACAGGTGGAAATTGTCAGGATGAAGGTCAGGAATTGGTGTTTCAATCACCTGCTCCTTGATGTTTCCGTCTGCATCTTCGACCCGGATACTGATTACCGTCCAGTAGTTTAGGGGGAGAGTGAGTTCCGACTGGAAGTTCGGACCATCTACCCACTCACCGGTCGTTTGTCCCTCGGTATCATCAACTTTTTGCCAATCAGCACAGAACTGCAACTTGCTTCCGGCGGTGTATTCCTTCATAGTCGCATCCAAACGCAGAGTTGCCGTCTGAGCATTAAGGTCAAAATCCACGATATCCCACTCAAAGGTACTCAACAGTTCTGCTTCCTCCGTCAAAACATCATAGATTGTGTTACGGATCGTACTGGTAAGATTGTTTTGGTTGTTGGATACATTAACCTGAAGGTTCGATAAATCACTTTGTAAGAGCCTTACCGTACTGCGAAGTGAACCGAGTTGGGCAAACATCACGATGAAAACCGTTGTCAGTACAATAGCCCCGGAGACAACCCATCCCCATCGGGCAAACCAGGAACGATCATCCTTTTTGGTTGTTTGTTCTACATAGCGACGGAGAACTGTCTCGACTTGATCCTCTCTATTCTCGTCGGATTCGTTTGCAACTTCGCTTTTTTGCTCACCAGGTTCCTCAACACCGAGAAGCTGACCTACCGTTATCTCAAACAGTCGGCTCATGGCAATGAGGGTATCCAGTTCAGAGATACCATTATCGCCTTCCCATTTTGAAACAGCCTGACGGGAGACGCCCAGTGCATCGCCAAGACTCTCCTGGGACATTCCTCGTTGTTTTCTCAGTTCTTGAATGCGCTGGCCCAATGTCATAACCATCGCCTCCTTTCAGCTATATAGTAACTCAAATGTGGTATTTTGACCACCATCCCGCCGTTTCGTTTTGTCAACGGAGCGTTGCATGCCTCATATTTCATCTCAAATCTTCATCATTTGTAAAGCACGGTTTCCCTGTGCATCCAGCACCCACGGCAGTGTCACCCAAAATTTAAGGTCAAAATGCGGTGTTGGGAAATCCGGTGCGCCATAGGGATAAGCCTCGTGACAGCAGCGCACTTCGCCCCATTCTGCAACAGTATTTTTTCTGTATCCTCGTTCAAGATACGACCGGCGATACGGTAGCTGAGCTGATAGAGATGTCCTTTCATCCTTTGGCATGATCTCACACACATAGGTGGCCTTATCGGCTGGAACACCCAGCTCCGCCAAGACAGATCGGATAGGCTCGGGAAGCGCATTGTTCCGTGCCAGCTTCAGGAAGTTCTGACAGTCGTCGCATTCGCAGTCCCACGGGCCTTTTGCAGCATACCACTCCGCAGTGGTTTCCTCGTCTATCTCCACCTCGGAAGCCCAGAAATTTCGTCTTAGCATCTCCTACGCACCTCCGTCCCATAGTGGTTGTACTGGCAGTACAGCATACATTCAATCCTCGTTTCTGCTGGGTGCGATGCCAACGTATCCTGTCTCTTCGATGATATACTGTCCTTCCTCAGACAATATCCACTCAAGCAGCTTATCAACATTCTCGTTGGTGTTCTCCTCATATGTGACAGCATAGATTGGAGTCACAACGGAATAACTGCCGTTTTCAATATTCTCTGCTGTGGGCGCAACGCCGTCAACAGAGAGCATCTTAATATCGGGATTCTGGATGATTCCCTCCACATAGTAGCGGAAGGAGAATCCGATGGAATTGGATTTGCTCCGGTAGTCGGAAACCTTTTCGATAATACCCGACATCATGCTGTTCACCAACTCGGTAGGAGCTTCCATGATGGGCGTATCACCCATAAATCTCTGCAGCATACTCTGACTGCCACTGCCTTCATTTCGCTGGAATGCGGCGATTTCTTCATTCTTGCCGCCAACCTGTTTCCAGTTCGTGATCTCTCCCGAATAGATTCCTTTGATCTGTTCTGTGGTCAGATTGTCAATCGGGTTATCCTTATGGACAAAGAACACAAAGGCTTCTGTTCCGATAGGTGTATACACAAAAGTCGTACCACATTCCTCTGCATAAGCCTTTTGCTCCTCAGACGGGTATACGCCAATGAAAATATCCTCTTCCTTTTGAGCCAGCATCTCATAGCCGCCGGGCGTATTGTTATACTCAAACACGCCATCATACAGCTCTGTTGTTTCGGGATAGACCGCATTTACAAATGCAGAGTAGACCGGGAAGAACGCAGCAGCTCCATCAATGACAGGCAGATTCTCTGTCAGCTTTAAGGTTTTGCTGTCGATCTTCACGATTTTGGAATCTTCCTTAAAGGGCAGATATTCATGAACGTTGATATTAGGCGCTGTGTTAACCGTGATGCTCTCGTCATATTTTTCATAGCCATAGTTGATGCCCAAGGAAACAAAGTAGACTGCGGCAGCAACACCCCAAACAACCAGGAACTTCTTCCTCTTTTTCAACCAGATCAAAGGGAGGAG
>CAZHQU010000046.1:0-9534 GCA_964534245.1 uncultured Coprobacillus sp. | reverse complement strand
ATTGGTAATCCTAATTTAGTCATTTGACCAAGGTTAGCACCTTTACCACCAACAAGATTTCTCATTGTTTCATCAGTTTCTGTGAACATGTAAACAAATTTCTTTTGATTCATTGTATCCTCCTATATTCTTTATATGTTTTAATTATCATAATCATCTAGAAAACTATATTTTTGGTCACCTTTTTTATAACCAATCACACAGTTTAAATTAACATTTTCTGCACTTTTAAATATGCATTTGTCAGCAATAGGATATTTCTTCCTAAGTTCTTGAATGAATTCTTTCATTTCTTTTCGTTTAGAATCGACAATACCTTCAGATACCTTACAAGCACACCCTAATGCCTCAATTTCACAATAATTCATATATGTAATTATATCTTTTTCACATATTTTAATCATTGGTCTAATTAATTCCATCCCTGGATGGTTTGTAGATTTAAGTTTAGGCATCATCGTTTTATATTCCCCACAATAGAACATATTTAATAATGTAGTTTCAATAACATCATCAAAATGATGACCTAAGGCTATTTTATTACATCCTTCTTCTTGAGCAAATTCATACAAAAATCCTCTTCTCATACGTGCACACAAGTAGCAAGGTTGCTCTCCACCATACTCATAAGCAACTTTAAATATATTTGATTCTTTTATTCTAATTGGAATTTGTAATGTTTCACAGTTTTTAATCAAAGCATCTTTATTTTTTTGATTATAGCCTGGATCCATTACTAAATACTTTACATCAAATTCGAACTTTCCATGTCTTTTAATCTCTTGAAAAAGCTTTGCTAAAACTAAACTATCCTTTCCTCCGCTAATGCAGACAGCTATTTTATCGTCAGGTTTAATTAGTTCATATTTATCAATAGCCTCAACAAAAGGTTTGTATAACTTGGAACGATATCTCTTAATTAACGCTCTTTCAATCTCTACAAGATTCATTTGAGTTCCTCTTAATATGCTTATCAAAATTTAACTTATGTAAATTTATCTATTTTTCACTTTTTATTCTTTTTGTTTTTCTTACTAGGTTTTTTGGCTTTGTTATTTGCACTATCTACTGTTAATGCATAGAAGAAACCGCCTGATAATAAACCAACCACCACTAAAGCGATTAAGCATTGCCACCAAATATATTTAACAAATGCCCACGTGTCATATTTCATAACACCTTTAATTTCAACATTATTTAAAACTTCACGAATAGAAGATGATGTATTACATCCTTTTAAATAATCTTCTAAATTTATATCGTCATTGAAGTTGAAATCTTCAATTTTTCCTTCATATAGTGCTTCATCTAATCCATAGTTTACTTCATCTGTTTTTGAAATGGCTTCTACTTTGATATAAGCATCACTAGTAAATTCACTAAAGTTTTCTGAATTTGTTGGGTAGCCGATAATTGATTTAAAGTTAACTTTAAATGGACTTTGTACACCTTCAGATTCATCTTGATATTCAGGAGTTGAATTGTAATCATATAAATTTAATGCAGCATAACCGTTAAATTCACTACTAAACATTTCACCATCATATAATTCAATCTTATTTACAACACTTGATGTGCTATAGAAGAATGATTCAGAATCGTCATAATTATCAGTTGGATAAATATTTAATACTAATGTTGGATAACCAGCATCTTCAATTACGTCTTTATCTTCTGGAATTGGTTGAGCTAAAAACATGTTTTGAATAGCTTCATAATTTACATTATATACAAAAACATCATAACGATACTTCCATTCACTTGTATCAGTATTTGGAGCGTATTTTACAACGTTTTTATAAACAGCAAGTGTAAAAATATCTTCTTCACCAATTTTTACATTTTCTTTTAGAATTGGTTCCGTCTTATAATATTCATTATTAAAATATTCAAAAACAGCTAATCTTTTTTCTGTTTGAACACTCTTATCATCATCTAATTCTAATGATTTTTCTGATAAATAAGTTTTGTAGTTAGAAGTTAATTCGCTACCGTTTTTTCCTTCTGGATTGTAATAAATATTATAATCATAAATACCTACTAAAGCAGTTCCGATTAACGTTACAATAATTGTAAGCACTAGAGCTAATGTTTTCTTCATAAATGTATCTCCTTTTATTTCTTTTTTACAACATTCCTATTATAGCACTTTTTACCTTTTTTATCAACATATTTTTATTTTTAATAGTTACTCTATAAAAATTTTTGATTTAATCGGCTTAAATTTTTACATAACTATTTCCTATATCAAAAGAACTCTTTATAACAAGAGTTCTAGATTTTTATAATTATTTTAAAACATTGAAATAAATAGAATTGATGCTAAACCATAATATATAACTACTGAGACAATATCGATAATAGTAGTTATAAATGGACCACTTGCTACAGCAGGATCAATGTTTATTTTCTTAAATAGTAATGGCATTAATGTACCTATAATACTTGACATCAACATTGCACCCACAAGTGAAATACCTACAGATCCAGCCACTTTCAATGTGTCTATAAAGTTATATCCGTTTTCTGGTATAATTTCAGATTTAGTAATGTATAAGAAAACTAATATTAAAACAAAACTAATGCTTCCAATTATCAATCCATTTAAAAATCCTACCTTAATCTCTTTGAAAATCATTTTTCCAACTATTTTACTATCTAATTCCTCATTAGATATAGTTCTAATTGTCACAGCTAGACTTTGAGTTCCAGTATTTCCAGCCATACCTAATATCAAAGATTGAAAGAAGACAATCATTGGTATTGATTTAACTACTTCTTCATAACTAGAAATCAGTAGAGATACTCCCAATCCCATTGCAACTAATATTACAAGCCAAGGGATTCTTTTCTTTACTGATATTATTGTTCTTTCGTCTAATTCATCACTTTCAGTAAGACCTGCAAGTTTTGCGTAGTCATCTGTTAATTCTTCATCTACAGTTTCAACAATATCATTTGCTGTGATAACGCCTATTAACTTATTTTCATCATCTAGAACTGGGAAAATTTCAAGCGAATATTCTTTTAAATCATTAATACATTCACTAATTAAGTGTTTTGCATATAATACTGGATAAGAGGTTTTGATAATATCCTCTAATATCATTCCTTGTCTTGCTATAATTAAATCTCTCAAATCTATAGAACCATAATACGTCTCATCTTCACTTACAGCAAATAGAATAGATACATTATCATTTTCAGCCGCTTGATTTACAAGTGATTTCATCGCCTCTTTAACAGACATATTTTTATTAACAGCAATATAATTTGTAGTCATTATCGAACCTATTTCCTCTTCCTCGTACTGGTCAATAAGTTTGATATCTTCTACAATTTCTTCATCCATTTCTTTAATGATAGCATTTCTATCTTCTTCATCCAATTCTTCCAATACATCAATAGCATCATCTGAATCCATAAGTTCAATGATATCAGCAGCTTTCTTTAAACCAATCTCTTCGATAAAATCTTCTACATCTTCCAAATAACTAAATATTTCAGATACTTTTTCTAAGCCTAAAATCGGATAAATCTTTAAACGTTCTTCTTTTTCTAAATCATGAATCACTAATGCTATATCATTATCATGATAATCACTTAATTTATCCCTTATTTCATCAGGGGCATACCTACTCTTTAATATCAAACTAATTTCTTCATAGACATTTCTTTCCATAACTTACTTCCATCTCCATATTATAATTCTATTATATCATATTTTATTTAAGATATTTTTTATATCTTTTTATTGTTCTTTATATCTAATTCTTTAAAAATTTTAACTTCTTCTTTTTCTATCATTCCATAGAATAATGAAATAGATATACTTAATATAATAGTAGTGAATAGTCCTAACCAATCTAATAATTCGAGCTTTTGTTCATATGTACAAAACGAAACTATATTTAATAATACATATATTGGCGTTAATACAAATATTAAGAACTTTGCTGGCTTATTAGTTTTTCTCAATGCACTAATAGATAGATTTAGCATAAATATACTATTAAAAAACAACGACACACTTGTTAATATATTTATTATATCTATGCTTTCCTCTATAACTCCAGCAATGATCCTAATTCCCCCATATAATATATTTAATATATTGTAACAAATTAATATTAATGTGCCCGGGACTGCTTTTTTGAAACATATACTAATCGTAAAAGGTAAATATACAACTAACTGACTAACTATTAAAAACAATAAATTTTCTTCTCCTTCTCGTACTATCGCAATAACAGTTAGAATTTCAAAAATCCAATACATTATAAAGGATATCATATTTAATTTTTTGTAAATTTTAATATTATTGGTTTCCATTGTTTAATTATACTAAACTTTATTTGTTTTGTAAATATTTTTTGAGCTTAAACATTTTAAAATATTTTTTAAAAAACTATTGAATTTTTTAAAATTTAATAATATAATGTAAATGAAAGGAGGATGTTTATGGAAATTCAATGGTTTTCAAAGAACATTAACGGGGTAGTTTCTATATATGAAACCAACATTACCTTAAACACAGTTGCATCGATTCATTTTGAAGGCGCATACAAAACTATAGTAGGTTTTAATAGAAATGATTCTACTCTTATTATTAAAAAGTTAAGTAAAGAAGAGGTTATTAGCGGGGCTTATAATAATTTTGATTTACATGACGTATCAATCAAACCTAGTTATGGAAGAATAAATGGAAAAGAACTTGTAAAAAATATCTCTAAACATTTTCCACTAGATTTCACTTCTAAAACTTTATATAAGTTTGAATGTTCATGGGACGATACAACAAAATCTCTTACTATTTACTTAAAAGGAGGTGCAATGTAATGGATTGGTGGGTATATTATGCCATAATTTGGGGAGTTATCTTTTTAGCTGTTGTAATTATTGAAGTTAGTACTACCGACCTTACTTGTATTTGGTTTGGTATTTCTAGTTTAGTTTGTTTGTTTGCAGCAATATTAAAAGCAAACATATATGTTCAATTAGGTTTATTTTTAGGATTAACAGTCATACTTATTTTAGCCACTAAACCTTTAGTTAAAAGATTAGCTAAAAAAGAGACAATTCATACAAATTATGATAAAGTTCTTGATATGATTGGAATTGTAACAAAAGATATTCCGGCCGGTGAAATTGGTGAAGTTAGAGTTAATTCAGAAGTTTGGAGAGCTGTATCTATTGAAGGTGAAGATATCCTTGTTGGTGAAAAAGTGGTTGTTAAATCAATTACTGGTAATAAATTATTGGTTTCTAAAGCTAATTCGAATCATATCGAAAGTTTATAATTAAATATAGGAGGTAATATGAAAAATTTATTATTTTTAGATGCGGGAGCAACTGTTATTATTATTGCTATTATTCTTGTTGCTATTATTGCAGCGATTTGTCTTACTTGTTGTAAAATCGTTTCTCAATCAAATGCTTTCATTATTGAACGCTTAGGTTCTTTCCATAAAGTTTGGAGTACTGGTTTCCACTTTAAAGTTCCATTCTTATATAAGATTGTTAATAAAGTTTCTTTAAAAGAACAAGTTATGGACTTTGATCCTCAACCAGTTATCACTAAAGATAATGTAACAATGCAAATTGATACAGTTGTATTCTTTACAATTACAGACCCACAAGCATTTACTTATGGCGTTAATGATCCTATTATGGCTATTGAAAAATTAACAGCTACTACATTACGTAATATTATTGGTGAAATTGAATTAGATAGTACTCTTACTAGTAGAGATATTATAAATAGTAAAATGAAAATTATTTTAGATGAAGCTACTGACCCATGGGGAATCAAAGTTAATCGTGTTGAACTTAAAAACATTCTTCCTCCAAAAGACATTCGTGATGCAATGGAAAAACAAATGCGCGCAGAACGCGAGAGAAGAGAAGCTATCCTTCAAGCTGAAGGCGTTAAACAAGCTGCTATTTTAAAAGCAGAAGGTGAAAAACAAGCATTAATTTTACAAGCTGAAGCAAAGAGACAAGTTCTTGTTGAAGAAGCAGAAGGTAAAAAACAAGCTGCAGTATTAGAAGCACAAGGTGAGGCTGATGCAATTTTAGCATTACAAAAAGCCACTGCTGAAGGTTTAATTTTATTAAAAGAAGCAAAAGTTGATGAATCTGTTCTCACTTTAAAAGCGTTCGAGGCATTAGGCGTTATGGCAAACGGACAAGCTACAAAGATTGTTGTTCCATCTAATCTTCAAGGAGTAGCATCATTAGCAACATCTTTAACAGAAATCGTTAAAGAAAAGAAATAAAATATAACCACCATTTGGTGGTTTTTTATTTACTTTTTTTTAATTATTGATTACAATATATATAGGTGGTGATTAAATGGATATTAAAATTAGAGATTTTGAAATAAGTATATTAAAAGCTTTACGTGGTGTGAGCAACTCATTTTTCGACACATTTTTACAAATTATTACAATTCTCGGAGAACAATACGTTTTAATTGGAATTATTGCAATTATGTACTTTTTGTACGATAAAGAAGTAGGTAAAAAGATTGCTTTCACTTTATTTTCATCTTTATTATTAAACAACTCTTTAAAAGGAATAGTTAAATACCCAAGACCTTTTGTATATGATGAAACTTTAGAGGCAGTAAGAAAAGAAACAGCTACGGGCTTTTCATTTCCAAGTGGACATACTCAATCCGCTACAACTCTTTATTCATCGGTTGCATTATATGGTAACTTAGATAAAAAGACAAAACTTTCTAAGAAAACTATATGGATTATTGCAAGTATAATCTTTGTTTTGGTTGGATTTTCAAGAATGTATTTAGCGGTTCATTATCCTAAAGATGTATTAGTTGGAATGATCTTAGGGTTAGCCGCTGTATTTATTTGTTCTTATTTATTAAAACTCACTAAAAATGTATTTAAAAATGAAATGTTATTATATATAGCAATATTATTTATATTTTTTCCATTTCTAACAATTTTCTTTAAGTCTTCTTATAAAGAAATTGAAATCTATAAAAACTTCTATACAAGTTACGCGTTATTTTTAGGATTTGTATTAGCAACTTTTATCGATAATAAATACGTTAACTTTTCATGTAACACAAATTTAAAGAAAAAAATAATAAGACTTGTAGGTGCCGGCATTTGTTTGGTAGCAATACAATTCGGATTAAAAGCTGTGTTCCCAAAAGAAGTAATTTATTTTGATTTTATAAGATACTTTTTAATAACTTTTGTAGGACTTGGAATTTATCCATTAACATTTAGGAAAAATTTGTTTAGAGACTAATTAATTTAGATAATAAAAAAAAGAGCTTTTGAAGCTCTTTTTTTATTTACCTAAACAAAAATTAGCAAATAAATTATCGATAATATCATCTGGATTTCCAGCGCCAATTACTTCCCCTAATCTTAAATATGCTTTCGTAATATCCACATTTATGATGTCAACCGGCATAAAATATTCTATACTATTTAAGGCATCATCTATATGATTAAGAGCTTTTTCAATCAAAGTAATTTGTCTACTATTTCCAATATATGATGCATCTAGTTCATTGATTTCTGAACATATCGCACATTTACGTATTGCTGTTTCAACCTTCTCAACATCATTTTCATCTAACATTGATACTTCTAATGCGCCTTCTATAACTTCTATTTGTCGAGGTAAATCAGATTTATTTATGATTATTAATCTTGGTTTATCTTTCGTTAATTCTAATAATTCTTTATCAGTATCCGTTAAACATTCGCTATTATCTAATAATAATAATATTAATTCTGCTTGTTTAATTACTTCTTTTGATTTTTCAACACCTATTTTTTCAACAATGTCATCTGTTTCTCTAACTCCCGCCGTATCAATTAAATTAAGTATAATTCCACCTACACTTATTCTACCTTCTACAGTATCTCTTGTTGTCCCTGCTATATCTGTAACAATTGCTTTTTTCTCTCTCAATAAAGCGTTTAATAAACTTGATTTTCCTACATTAGGTTTACCGATTATCGCTGTATTAATACCGTCTCTTATAACTTGCGCATCTTTATTTTTACTTAATATTACTTGAAGTTCTGCTTTCAATTCATTTAATATTGGTTTTAGAATTTCATTAGTCATTTGTTCTTCATCATCGTATTCTGGATAATCTATATTGACTTCAACCTTAGTTATACAATTCATTAGCTTTGATTGAAAATTATTTATTAGTTTTAAAACGTCTCCTCTTAATGCTATATTCGCACATTTTAAACTTCTTTCTGTTTCACTATTAATAACATCCATAACAGCTTCTGCTTGTGTCAAATCGATTCGTCCATTCATAAACGCTCTCTTAGTAAATTCTCCTGGTTCAGCTATCTCCGCACCATTTTTTATTAAAAGTTCATATACTTTATTTGTTACGAACATTCCTCCATGACAATTCACTTCAACAACATCTTCTTTTGTATATGTTTTAGGAGCTTTAAAAACAGAAACTAAAACTTCGTCAATCATCGTTTCTCCATCATATATATATCCATAATGAATAGTATGACTTTCGCATATAGAGAGGTCTTTACCTCTAAAAAGTTTATTTACTATTTCTATTGCTTCATCTCCACTCAATCTTACAATTGAAATAGCACCTTTTCCTAACGCTGTTGATATTGATACTATAGTACTCATATTCACTCTCCTAAATAATATATATTAAATACACCGTTTTCTATTCTTTCACAGATAAAAATCGGGTACGTCTTATCACTTATAATTATATCACTTCCAGTCGGATATAATCTGTCATAATCAATATTAATGTTAAAATCATTTAATGTTCTTGTAATTAAATCTGTACAATAATATGAATTATTCATTGGTACAACAAATAACCAGTTATATTTTAATCCAATCTTTTCTCTTAACGATTCAATTATTTGATCTTTTGTTTCATTGGAAACTCCCTTTATACGTAATCCAACTATAATTTGAGCATCATTTTCAAAATTTATCTCTGTTTGTAACCAATCATTTTCTTTTTCTCTAACACCATTATACTCCGAGACATTACCAACACTTTCAATCATTTGTTTACCATCATCAGTTGTGTTAATAGTAGCATGCCCTATAAAGAATTCCTTTGAAAAGAATTCTCCAAAATCTCTAACGATTGCTGAAGGTTCAGTTCTTAATGGATTTCTATTAGTTAAAATAATATCAAGTTTACTTCCAATATAATAATCTCCTTTATCATCAATCGTAAAAACTGGATTTGTAACATCTTCGTATTCCCATTTAGGTTGTACTTTGTATATATTAACTTTTTGATTTTGATACGTTATTGTATTTTGAAATTCTCCTCTTTCTTGAAAGTTAATTATTATTCGTTCGACTGGTTTTTGTTCCATAAATCCGTTTATCAAGAATATTATTGCACATATAAATAAAACAAACATTATAAGAACTAAATATCTAATAACAATAAATTTTATTTTGATAATTTTATAATTCATATTATCACCATATTTATTATTATATCACACTTTTTTCATTTTTAAC
>CAZHQU010000045.1:0-9607 GCA_964534245.1 uncultured Coprobacillus sp. | reverse complement strand
ATAGAGGAGTGCTTTTTTCACTTTATTATATTAAAATTTTATTATATTAAAATATAGAAAGGAAAGTTAATGACATTAGGAGAAAATATTAAAAGATTAAGACAAAGACAAGGATTAACACAAAAAGATTTAGCTACAAACCTATTTATTTCAAGACAAACAATATCTAAATGGGAGACGGGATTATCGTATCCTCAAGTAACAATTTTAAAATCTTTAGCCAAAGTTTTAAAATGTTCTTATGATGAACTATTAAATGTTAGTGAAATCAACTAATAGTTGTATTCTTTTACAACTACTAGTCTTGATTAAACTGATTGTTTCAAAATCTAAAATTAGTTGAGATAAGGTCACGTTTTAGTTGCTTGACTATAATAGTATAAATTTATATAATAATATTGTAAAAAAGGAGGAGTTATGAAGAATAAAGTTCTAAAGAATTTTATATATTCCTTAAAGAAAGTTTGGAAAATAGATAAGTTATTTATTATATTATGTATGTTTCAAAATATATTATGGGCAGTTAATACTTATACATATTCATATACAATTAAAATTGCTATTGAAGCTTTTGAAACCTCTAAACTTTATGAAGAATATATATTAAATGTATTAAGTATGATTTTGATATCACTTTTAATAAGTGTTACTATTGAATTAATTAATAATTATTACTGGACTAAAACTGAAGATATTACTATTAAGCTTACTAAAGAATTTCATTTGACAAGTCTAAATATTGATTATGAAAAGTTTGAAAGATCTGATATTCAAGACTTACATTCAAAAGCATATCAATCATTAACATATTTAGGTATATTTGGAATGGTACAAAATGGATTTCAAATGTTTCAATATATTTTATCAATTATAATTGCTTGCGCAATCATATTACAAGTGAGTTTTATCTTAATACTTGTTATTGTAGCGTGTGCAGTATTCAAGTACTTCTTAGAAGTATATAGAGAGAAAAGAAGAAAGACTGATTTATGGGACAGACTTCCTAAACTAAATAGAAAGATTAATTATGCTAATAATATTTCTAAAAACTTAACTGTTGGAAAAGACATGAGAGTTTATAATATGAATCTATTTATCGATAAAGAGCGCGATGGAGTAGTAAATGAATACAATAATGTATATAAGAAATTTTTAATTAAAGATACGTTTTTATATACTATATCTTGTGTACTATCTTTTATTGATGAAGTTTGTCTGTATGGATTTATGATTTATGAAGTATTATATAATTCTATGCAAATTGCAACATTCACATTTATGTTAAGTTCAGTTAGAAATCTCACATCATCAATTACTAATTTTATTAGAGAATATAGTAGACTTGTTGGATGTAGTTTAAAAGTAAATGATTATATTGAATTCTTCTCACAAGATTTATTTATAGATTATGAAATCAAAGAATATGATGAAGAATTTAAATCTTTAGAGTTTAGAAATGTTAGTTATAGTTATTATAAACAAGATGGTTTTGCTTTAAAAGATGTAACGTTTAAAATTACAAATAATGAGAAAATTGCCTTAGTTGGTTATAATGGTGCTGGTAAGACTACACTTATAAAACTAATTAGTGGATTATATCATCCTACATCAGGAGAGATTTTAATTAATGGAATTAATATTGAGAAATTTGATAGAAATATATTACAAAAGTTTATAGCTCCTGTGTTTCAAGATACAGTACATTATTCAATAAACATTGAAGAAAATATCACTTTTGATAATAAAGATAATTCTGAAAAAGTTGATAAAATATTAAAAGATGTTGATTTATATGATAAAGTAGAATCTTTACCACTTAAGAAAGAATCTATAATCTCTAGAGATATAGATGAAAAGGGAATAGATTTATCAGGAGGTGAGTCTCAAAAGCTATCTCTTGCTAGAGCTATTTATAAGGATTCCCCACTCATGATATTAGATGAACCTACTAGTGCGATGGATGCAATCAGTGAGTCGAATTTATATGAAAATATAAATAAATTAATTAACAACCATTCAGCAATATTTATATCACATAGACTATCTTCAACAAAATTCTGTGATAGAATTATCATGCTTGATAAAGGGGAAATTATTGAAAAAGGTACGCATAATGAACTTTTATTAAATAATGGAGAATATGCAAAACTATTCAATATGCAATCAGAATACTACAAAGGTGGTGATGATAATGAGTAAAATATTTAATAAAGTAAGAAGTAGTAAGATTATTAAAAATATTAGATATTTTATCCCATTACTTTTTAAGTTAAATCCTTTTAGTGTTATCACCACAATCATTTCAGCTATCATTGAAGGGTTTAGATCTTTGCTTTGGATTTACTTTCCAAAAGAAATTATTGAATTATTATTAGATACAACGAATCCAAATCAAAAAGAAGATTTGATTAAAACGGTTTTATTATTTGTATCAATACAGTTTATAATAAAAGTTATTGTTAAAATAAATAGTAGTGTTCAAACACACTTTTCTAGCGTTGCTGATTTCAAGATTGATAAAATGTTCAATAATAAAATTTCTGAACTAGACTATTATTATCTTGAAGATCCAGATTTTAATGATAAATTAGATTTGGCGAAAAAAGGATTAAGTCAGTATTCAAATGGTATTTACTCAGTTTTATATGCTTTAGAGTCATGTATATATTGTATAACAACAATAATTGGTGTAATAGGAATTATCTTTTCTACAAAAGAACTATTAGTTATTCTTATATCAATAATTGGTATTATAGTTAATAGTATTGTTTTCAGTAAATATGCTGATTATAATCAACAATTTAATACTCTTTATGTAAGATACAATCGTAAGCAATGGTATTTTAATTCTAGTATGCTTGGATTTAGAAATCAAAAGAACTTAAGACTTTATAATGCCAAGGATTTTATTAGTGGAAAAGCAGAAAATATAAATAATGAAGTATTAGATGCTAAAATAAAAATTAATAAAAAAATGATAGGAATAAATATTACAGGTGAACTTACCACATATCTATTAGTTCAATTTGCAACACTTGTAATACTTGGATATTCTTTATACTATAAGAATATGACTATAGCAATATTTACTATGCTTTTCTCAGCTATTCAAACTTTCTCTGGATCTGTATCTCAATTATCATTTAATATAAAGAAATATTCAAAAGATTGTGAATATCAAAGTGAATTCATTGATGTTATGAATATTAAGCCACTTAATAAAGATGGAAAAGAAGAAATCAAAACAATCGAAAGTATTGAGTTTAAAAATGTTAGCTTTAAGTATCCTCGTACTGAAAAGTATATACTTAAAAATGTTAGTTTTAAACTAGATAATAAGCAAAAGGTTTCTTTAGTAGGATTAAATGGAGCTGGTAAAACGACTTTAATTAAACTATTATGTAGATTCTTTGAACTTGATGAAGGAGTTATTCTTGTAAATGGAAAAGATATAAAAGAATATAATTATTCTGAATATATGAAATTAATATCTGTAGTTTTCCAAGACTTTAAGATTATTTCTTATACAATAAAAGATAATGTAGCAATAGTTGATGAAAACAAAGAAAAACTAGATGATGTATTTAAACGATCTCAAGTGTATGAAAGAGTACAAGAACTTCCAAATAAAGAAGATACTTATATTAATAAGTGGTTTGATCCAACTGGAGTAGAGTTTAGCGGAGGAGAAATGCAAAAGTTTGCTTTAGCTAGATCATTATATAAAGATAGTGATTTTATTATTCTTGATGAACCAACATCAGCTCTTGATCCAATGGCAGAGTCAGAAATTTACTATCACTTTAATGAAGTTGTTGGGAAGAAACTTACACTATTTATTTCTCATAGACTTTCAAGTTGTATCTTTAGTGATAAGATATTAGTTTTAGATGGAGCTAGTATTGTTGAAGAGGGAACACATAAAGAACTAATGAAAAATGAAGATGGATTATACTGTAAGATGTTTAAATCTCAAGCACAATATTATTCATAATATTATAAATAAAGTCATTATAAAAAGGAACGAGCTGTCTCGTTCCTTCAATTTTTTTTACTTTATAAAATTATTAGTCATCATAACTAAGCATTATGTGCCCAACAGAAGTTGCAGTTGCTTCAGCAGTTGTATTACTTGATGGTAATAACATTGCGTATAGGGCTTCTCTGTATGTCATTACATCCCCATTGTATAAAGTTGGACCTGAACCTGATGTGATATCTAATGTTTTGATTGTCATTTTTGTATTAATATCATATACAAAGTCAAGCATACAAATTGATGTCATTACTTTTGTAATAGATGCTGGAGTTCTGATTGAATTTGCATCTTTTGCATATAGTAAATCAACTGTTTTACTAACATAACCTTTTGTGTTATATAGTGGAACTAAAGCTACAGCAGCAGCTCCTGCTTCAACAGCAGATGCTGGTCCATTATAACTTGGGTCATTGTATTTTTTAACAGCTTCATCCATTGCTTGACGAGCACATGTAAATCTATTTGCAACAGCTCCTAGTATAACAACAACAAATAGTCTATCATCTGGTCCTAAGCAAACAGCTAGTAAGTTTTGTTGACCATCAACTGTCCCTGTTTTCCCTCCATATAAGAAGTAGTAGTTTTCTAAGTTTGTACTTGTTACTGTTGTGTTAACAGTAATATTTCTTGCTTTTGGACCTTCAATTGATATAGTATATGAATTTCTATGCCATGTGTTAACGATGTCATCATATGAACATGCATAGATACCCATTTTAATTAAGTCAGTTGCAGTAGTTCTATTATAGAATCCAGCTGCATCAACAAATGTAGTGCTGTTCATACCAATTTCACCAGCTTTTTTATTCATATATTCCATAAATGTTTTTTTAGCTTCGACATCACTATGTCCTTTAATTTCTTCTTGAACATACTCTTCGCCAATTAAATATACTTTTTCTTTTTGAACAGTTTCTGTCCAAGCACTAACAGTATATTCTTTATTTTTACGTTTTAAATATTCTTCATATAAGTTATTAAGTTCATCTTCAGTAGGTTGTTTTTCAAACATATTTAGATTAATACCTACAGGGTCATCTAAGTATGCATCAAGATTTGCTGAACCAGCACTACCAACAAAAATGTTGTGGTCGCTTAATGTTCTAATTCCACTATATGTAACGAAACTATCTGTTGTTTCTGTTGCTGCGATTCCATCCCATAGGGTTTTATCACTTCCATAAACGATACCAGCCCACCCTTGAGTGTATCTTGTACATCTAACTTTAACAGCAAAATAGTAATCACCAGTATAAGTCATAGTTGATTTTGCTTGTTGTGAAGTTGATCCAGTAACATATAAAGCACTATCTTTAGTATTATAATATAAATATTGAATAGTAGTATAACCTGCATAATCTTTATATATATCTAAATCAGAAGACATAGTATCAAAGTTGCTTGGTAGTATGTTGTTATCTTCGAAGATTTCTTCATATGAATATCCTTCGTATGCTATTTCTTTAATGTTGCCTTTATAAAATACTATTTCTTCATCGTAAGTAACAGTTAATAGAACTTGATTATCTTTTGTTTCTATCTTACTAGATAGATTTTGTTTTTTATCTGAATCATAAATGTTTAGTTTAGCATTAGAAAGTTCATCTAACCACTCTTCTAATGTACCAGTATATCCTTGATCAACAGCTAATTCGTAAGCGTCTTTACCATTCTTCACAGTGAATGTAGTGCTAGTACCATCAGCAAATAAAATAGTATAAATATCTTCTTTTCCATTTGTACCACTTTTCACGATATCTACGATTGAATTACCTTCAGCTAGTATATTAGTATTTTCATCATCAATATACCAATATCCATCCTTAATAGTTAGTGTTGGAGCAACTCCATCTTCACCAGGTTCGCCTTGTAAACCGGTTTCACCTTTGGCAAAAACATTAGTATTTTCTCCATTAATATACCAATATCCATCCGCTCCGATGTAGATATCAGCTTCGCCAGAACATCCTATTGTAGGAATTAAAAAACATAATAATACAAAGATTAATAACTTTTTCATTTGTCCCTCCATCTTAAATTATTATACAAATATGTATATACTATATTATACTTTATAATCAGGAAATTTTCAAGAAAATATATATTATTTGTCATATTGAATAGTATTACAAAAATGCTAAAATTAGTCTATATAATTTATATTGTTTGAGAAAATATGAAAATTTATAGAGAGTTTTATGGGAATATTGAAACTAAAAAATGTTGGTGAAAGTTTAAGAGAAATATGCAAAAGCGAAAAAATGTTTAAAATTATGACTGGATATAGGTCATTAAGTAGTTTATCAAAGTGTAAAAATGCAGCTTTAAAGTCGCTTTCAAAGATGAAAAATGATCGTGTTATTAAGGGATATTTTCCGAGTGAAGTTAAAAATATGTTGCTTGATTCAAACTTAATATACTATGAAGATAAACAAAATTTTAGAAATTTTGTCAAAATGATCCTGATTATGATAATGATGGAATTATATTTATATTTGTTAAGTAATAGACACTTTTATAAAAAAGTGGTATAATATGTATAAATATGTATTTTAGGAGCTTAATATGCAAATTAATGATTCAAAATATATTGCTTATGTATCAATATTAAGACAAGAACTCGTTCCAGCGATGGGATGTACTGAACCAATTGCAATTGCTTACGCTGCATCAATAGTTAAAGATCACTTAGGTAAATTGCCAACATCTGTTGATGTTTATGTTAGTGGTAATATCCTTAAGAATGTAAAAAGTGTAACAGTACCTAATACAGGTGGAATGAAAGGAATTGATGTTGCCACAGCAATAGGTTTAATAGGTGGTGATTCAAGTAAGAAGTTAGAAGTGATTACTGGAGTGACAGAAACACAAATAACTAAACTTAAATCTTACCTTGAGGAAGTTCCTATTAAAGTTTATCATAGTGATAACGAAAGTGTATTGTATATTGGAATCAATGGTAAACACGCAAATGATACTGTAAAAGTTGTTATTCAAGATTCTCATACTAATGTTACTTTAATTGAAAAAAATAATATAGTAATTTATAAAAATGAAGAGAAAATTAAAGAATTAGAAAACAAAACTGATAAGTCAGTTTTATCAATAAAGGAAATAATTGAGTTTTCTAAAATGGTTAAAATTGAAGATGTAGAAAAGATATTAAAAAGACAAATTGAATATAATATGGCTATTGCTAAAGAAGGCTTAAAGAATAACTATGGAGCTAATATTGGTAAAACAATTATTAAATATTCATCTAATGATATTATTCAATATGCAAAAGCATTAGCTGCGGCAGGATCAGATGCCAGAATGAATGGTTGCGATATGCCTGTTGTAATAAATAGTGGAAGTGGAAATCAAGGAATCACAGCAAGTGTTCCGCTTGTTGCATATGCAGAAAAGTTTAATATAGATAATGAAAAACTTTACAGAGCTTTAGTTATATCAAATCTTTGTACAATACATATTAAAAATAGCATAGGAAAACTTTCTGCTTTCTGTGGAGTAGTAATTGCTGGAGCGGGCTGTGGAGCAGGCTTAGCGTATCTAGATGGTGGAGATGAAAAACAAATCATTCATGCTATTGTTAATACATTAGGAATAATTTCTGGAGTAGTTTGTGATGGCGCAAAATCTTCATGTGCCGCAAAAATCTCATCAGCTGTTGAAGCTGGATTCTTAGGATATCATATGTATAAAGATGGGAATCAATTCTATGGTGGAGATGGATTTATAAAAAAAGGTGTAGAAAACACTATTAAAGCAGTTGGTAAAATTGCTAGAGTTGGTATGTGTGAGACAGATAAAGAAATTATTCATATTATGCTTAATGATAAATATGGGAATTAAGATTTCTAGAAACGGATAGTGATATTATGAAAAAGAAAATGTCGTTTTGTGGGTTTAATTGTGATACTTGCATAATTTATATCGAAACAAAAATGAATAATCTTGACGAAATAAGAAAACTTATGTATAATGCTGATGAAAGTGAAACAATCGAAACTTTAGGATGCTTGAGTTGTCCTGATAAGAACAATAAAAACAAGTTTTGCAATATGTGTGCGATCAGAAAATGTGCGTTAAATAAAGGCTTAGATAGCTGCGGGAAATGTGATGAATTTCCATGTGACTTGTTAAGCAATAATTCAAATTCTTCACTTGAAGTGTTGGAAGAAATAAATAAAAAATTTAAACGAAATAAATAAAAAATTAAGGAGTGAAATTATGAGTGGAGTTGCAAAGATATTAGAAGCTGTTATGGTTATTAGTTTTGGTATTTCGTGGCCAATTTCAATTTTTAAGACATTAAAAACTAAAAGCCATGTTGGTAAAAGTCCATTGTTTATTGGTCTAATTGTATTTGGTTATATCTGTGGAATTATCGGTAAAATTGTTAATAGAGATGCTGTACCATTAAACTATGTATTTATTTTCTATTGTATTAACTTGTGTACTACATCATTTGATTTAGGTCTACATTTCTATTTTAGAAATAAAGCTAAAAAGAGTAAAGATTTACAAGCTTAATTATGAATGATATTTTATTATTAGGTAAAAAAATACTAACAGATGAATCAGAAATAGTTTTTGAATATCATGGTGAACCTAACTTTAAAGATTATTTTGATGTGAAACTTGGAGATTGGAAATGTGATAATGGTACATTAATAGGTACTGAACTTGAAAATCGTGGTGGAATCATTCTGACTAAAATGAAGTTTGAATTTGACATAATGATGACTTTTAAAGTTTCAACTGTTCTTCCAGCAACTCGTGATCTCAATGCTGTATGGTGTACTGAATGGAACGAAGAAATAAACTATTTAGGAAATTCTTATGTGTGCGGTCTAAATGGTTGGTATGAAAATAAAGCAGGAATAGAGCGTTGTGGAGAAAATGAGTTTTATTCATCTACATCATTATACAACTATAAACCTGGTGAAGTAGTTGAAATGACCTGTGGATCAATAAAGGGACATTGTTTTATGTTTGTTGATGGTGTTTTGGTTAGTGAATATAAAGATGGATACCCTCTAAAAGGTGGTTACGCAGGAATTTCTCCGTATTGTACATCACTTAGAATTTCTGATATGATTATTAGAAAAATTAAATGGGAAAAAAGAAAACAAAAATATATGCCAGAATTTTAGAAAAATAATAAACTTTAAAATTGATATTTTAAAGTTATTTTTAAAATTGATTGGTATAATAAGTAAAAGAGGTGAATTATGGATAAAAAGTTTTATGTTTTAATATTGTTATTATTTTTAATACTAACTTCAATAGGATGTGGTGATAAAAAGTGCGATGGCTCTCATCGAGATGCTGAATGGGTTGTTATAAAAGAATCAACTTGCAATGAATTAGGTTCTAAAGAACTTGTATGCAAAAAATGTAATGAGGTAGTAACTACTTCAATTATTGATTATACTCATCATATTGAAGGTGAATGGGAAGTTATTATCGAAAGTTCATGTTATCAAAAAGGAACTAAAATTCTTAAATGTTCTGTTTGTAATGCGATTTTAGAAACAAGTGATGCAGAATTAGCTAGTCATA
>CAZHQU010000044.1:0-9618 GCA_964534245.1 uncultured Coprobacillus sp. | reverse complement strand
CATCCGATGGTACAGTATGGATTTTTGGTGTAGAGACAAGTATCACCGGTACTGGTTTTAGTGTTCAAGATGTAGTTGAAAGTGAAAGTGGATATACATTACAATATCCAAAGAATTCAACAACATTATATAAAGAATTAACAAAAGGTTTATTAAAAGAACAAATATATGTTAATAGATATGTTAAGTACGGTTTAAATCGTAACTTTACAACTTTATTAACAGTAGATGGAAATCCTGTTATTTTTACTGGTACAACAGATAAAGGTAACAGAGAAGTAGTATTCGGTTTTGATTTACATAATTCGAATTTCCCAATGTTATTAGATTATTTAATTTTATTTAAGAATTTAATTAATTATTCATTCCCAGTGATAATGGAAAAATCAACTTATGTAAGTGGTGATAATGTATTAATTAATATATTATCAAGTTTTGATAGTGTTAGAGTAGATTCTCCAAATGGAAATGTTCAATATTTAGATGTAAGCTCAGAAACTGCTGAAATTACTGTAACTGAAGTTGGAACATATACTTTAACAATTATGTCTGGTGAAGAGTCAAAAGAGTTCTCATTCTATGTAAGTTTACCAGAAGAAGAAAGTCAAATGGACTTTGAGATAGAAGAATTAAGTCTTCAAGGCGAACTTGAAGATGATTATATTGATGGAATTTATGATAAATTAATAATTTTATTTATTATTCTTTCAATTATATTTATATTAGATTGGGTGGTGTATTGTTATGAACAGTATCTACTTCGCTAATCCCTATATTTTATTATTGATTGTACCAATTGTTTTAATAATAGTAATTTCATATATAATTGCTATAAGAAAAGAGAATAGAAAACTAAATAATATGGTTTCTTTCTTATTACATATAATAATTGGTATATTAGTTGTACTAGCCTTTTCAGGAACAACTTATGAAAAAGTTATAACTGAAACAAATATTTATGTTTTAGCTGATGTATCTTATTCATCTTATGATAATTTAGAAACTATTGATGAGTATATTATAAACATTGAAGAAGATGCTCCAAGAAATTCAAAAATTGGTGTAATTTGTTTCGGTAAAGATTATGAACTTTTAGTTGAACTTGGTGATGATTTAAGAAGCGTTAAAGAATCTAAAGTTGATTCATCTGAAACAAATATAGTAAAAGCAGTTGAATTTGCAACAAGCCTATTTGATGAAGGTGTAATAAAGAGAATAGTTATAATATCTGATGGCAAAGAAACAAACAAGAGCAATATTGCTAGTATTGTACAGTCTCTAACACTTGATGATATTTATATTGATGCAATATATTTAGATAATAATATAAAAGAAGAAACAAAAGAAGTACAGATAAATAGTGTTGATTTTGTAGAATCAAGTTACGTTGATTCAAATGAAGAAGCATATGTAACTATTCAAGCGAATTATAATACAAGATCATATGTTAAACTTTATTGTGATGATGTTCTTTACTCTGAAAAAGCAATAGCTTTAAATAAAGGTTATAACTCTATAACATTTAATTTAAATACTGAAGAAAGCGGTATTCATAACTATAAAGTTGTTGTTGAAAGTGATGATGATACTTTAAGTGTTAATAATGCATTAATGTTTACTCAAGAAATTCATGATGGTATTAAAGTATTATTTATTTCAGATCTTCCTGAAGATAAAGTTGCGGGTGAAGCATTATATACGAATGCCGAAGTTGATTACTTTATTAAGAAATATGATATTCCATATACAATGGAAGAATTAAGTTATTATGATGAATTTGTATTATCTAATGTAGATATTAGAAAATATAAGAATAGTTCACAATTTATAAGTAGTATTGATACATTAGTATCTGACTTCGGAAAGAGTTTAATTACAATTGGTAATGTATATACTCAAAACAACGAAGAGGATGAAACTTTAATCTCACTTGGAAATATGCTTCCAGTTAAGTTCGGAAGTAATGAAGGAGAAGATAAGTTAGTAACAATTTTATTAGATATTTCTCGTAGTATGGAACAACTTGATAAGTTTAACATTCTAAAAGAAGCAGCATGTAAGATTGTTGATAATTTGGATGATGAAACCACAGTTTATGTTGTGGCATTCTTTGGAGAAGTTGGTAAAGTAATTGATCCAGTCAAAGCTAAGAATAGAGAAGAAATCAAAGAAAAGATTCTTAAACTTGATGCTAAGCAAGGTACATTCATGGGTTCAGCATTACAATATACATATAATGCGGTAAGCAGTTTTGATTACAGTAAAAAAGAAGTAATGCTTATCTCTGATGGTCTTCCATATGGTGAACAAGAAAATGCCGCAAAAGCTGCTGTACAGTTTATGGCTGAAAAGAATATTATTCTTTCAACAATCCATACTGTTTCTAATGATGGAACAGAATTAATGAAAGAACTTGCTAATATTGGAAAAGGTTATTACTATTATGTAGACGATATGAGAGATGTTGAAAATTTAGTTCTTGATGAAGTGTTAAATTCTTTAAAAGAAGTAATTTTAGAAACTAATGAATCTACAGTATCAATAGAAAAGAAAAAGAATGAGTTAGTACTAGGAATTGAATCACTTCCTAATGTCAAAGGTTTATTCAATAATTCAAGCAAATCAAGTGCTGATACAGTTTTAATGGCAACATATAAAGATATTACTGGAACATCTTATCAAGTTCCTTTATATACTGAATGGAATTATGGAAATGGTAAAGTTTCATCATACGCATCTACTATTTCAGGAAAATGGGCGGAATATTGGACTTCTAATGAAGAATCAAAATGTGTTTTATCAAATATGTTAACTGTTAATAAACCATCTCAGAGATTAGATTCTGCGTTTATTGTTGAAAGTGGTACAACTGGAACATATACAAAAATAACTGTAAATGCCCCATCAGTAACTAGTAAAAGTATTGTTAGTTTAACTTTAACATATCCAAATGGAGATGTAATAACAAAAGAATTGACTTTTGACTCACAAAACTATGTAATAGATATGTTAACTGACGTTGTAGGGACATATAAGGCTGAAATAAAATATGAACTTGGTGAAATATCATATAGTACAGATTACACATTTACTGTCTCTTATTTACCTGAATATAATAGTTTTACAATTTATGAACCATCTAGTTTATTCTATATGGTAAGTACAAATGGAGAAATATCTGAAAATGGTAGATTAGAGTTTTCTAATGGTAATACAGAAATTAAGAAATATATAATTAATTTTACACCAATATTTATGACAATTTGTGTTGTATTATTTGTTATTGATGTAATAATAAGAAAATTAAGATTAGAGGATGTAAAATCATTATTTAGAAAATCTAAAAATAAAGATTTGAAACTTATTAATAATAAGAGTATAAATACTGATACTTCATCTAAAGAAGATAGGTAGGAGGTATAAAATGAAGAGTAAATTATTATTAATTTTATTACTTTTGTTTATGGTTATACCAATGCAAGCATGTTCAGAAGAAGAACCTCCTGAAGAAATAGTTATTCCTAGTGAAAAAGATCCAGAAAAAGAACCTGATAAAGAATCTGAAAAAGATTCTGTTAACAATCCTACAGGAGAAATTGAATTTGTTGTATCATTAGTTTATAACAAGAAAACATATATTCCAAAAGAAGATGAAGTTATAAATGTTATCTGGAGAGACGATTATGCTCAATATACTCAAAAAATTGGCTCTGATGGATATGCTAAAATGTTTCTTGATGGTGAATTTAATGTTTATCTAGATAATGCTCCTGAAGGTTATACATATGACCCAAATATTTATGTAACAAATAACGATGAGTCAAAAGTAGTAATTGAACTTCTTAAGATATCACGTATAAGTAAGGGTACTGGTAAAGACTTGTGGCATAGTTATGAAATGTCAACAACAGGAACTTATAGAGCAACTATAAATAAGAATAAAACAGTGTTCTATGAGTATAGACCTGAAGAAGCAGGTATATATGTTATTGAATCAATGGTAAATATCTTTGATGATACCGTTAATCCTAAAATAGATATATATGAAGGAACATTTGCTTATAAGAATTTCTATGAAACAAAAGACGATGGTGGAACATACTTAAAAGGCGGATATACTAAAAACTTTAAATGGGTAGTTAATATCTCTGATCAAAGAATAGGAAATGTTTATTCATTTGGAATATTTGTAGAATCAAAAACAAATGTTTATCCAGTAACTGTTGATTTTAAGATAACTTATGAAGGTGAATGGTATGAAGGAAGCATTATTTCTAAACTAATGGAAGCTGAAGAAGCTGAATATGCAAGAGCTGATGAGTATAGTAAATCTGAATACATATTCGTTAACTCTGATGGTGGAACTGGAAGTTACTATAATAGTGTAACAAATGGAACTGGATTATTAGATGCTAAAAATTATAAATATAATGAAGATACAAAAGTATGGCATGTATATGATAGTAAAACAAATACATATGGTCCAAAACTTTGTGCATACATTACTGCTCCATGTGCTTATTATGAAGAATCACTTAATAAGATTGAATCATATGGTAATAAAAACCTAACAGTATCAAATAGTACTGAAAACTATAAACAATTTATAGAAATAACATATGCTGCTCAGTGTAACTCAGATGGAGTGTGCTATGTAACTCAAGAGTTAATGGAGTTTTTACAAAAGTTTAGTGTATCTCAAAGATTATTCTTTGATGGAAATGGATTCGTTGAATCTACAGGTGTTTATGCGATTGAAGAAGATCAATGGTTATTTGCTTGTGGATATTATAAAGAAATAAATTAATATAGACATAGAATAAATAATTATATTTGTAATTAATTGTTGAAAAAAAAGGTTGAAAGTGGTATAATATACTTTATATTACTGAAAACAACGTAATTATGAAAAAACATGAAAAATGTTAAATTAAGAAAAATTTAAAAGGAGAGAAATTATGAAGAAATTTTTATCAATTTTTGTTCTAGTATTAGCTTTACTAGGATTTGTAGCTTGTGATGAATGTCCTGAAGAACAAGTATTCGTTGAAACATTAACAGTTTCTGGGCAAAAAACTGAATTCAAAGTTGGAGATACTTTTGAAGTAGGTGAATTAGTTGTTAAAGCTACTTTATCTGATGATTCTGTAGTTGATGTTGCAGCTGATAAATATTCTGTAGAACAATCTGCAGATATGAATGTTCCTGGAACATATGCTGTATTAGTTAAATATGAAAGTGCAGTTGCTGCATACCAAATCAAAGTTGTTGCTGAAGAAGTTGTAGAATATGCTACAATCGAAGAAGCAATCGCTGCTGGTGCTGTTAATCAAGATAAAGTTGCTGCTGGTTTAGTTGTTACAAACACGGGTGAAACTGAATATGGTTTTGGTGCAAACTTTACTTATTTAAAGAATGAATATGAAGAACAATATTATCAATTATTTGAAGACGACTCTGTATTTGGAGTTAGCGTTTCTAAATGGGGTGAAGAAGAATTTGTTTCATCTGTTTACGAACCAACTACTGACAATTTAAAAGGATATGATTTCACTTCATTATTCGGTTATGAAAAAACTGTTTATGGCACTGAAGATCTAGTTGCTGAATTATATTCTACAGCTAAAGCTGAAACTAGCCAAAAATTTGCTGAAGAAATCGTAAAATGTTCTGATTGTGGAACTAACTTAACTTATGAATTTAGTTTTGAAGCAATTATTAATGATTACTTTGAATTAATAAAAGTTGAATTTGCGTTAGATAGTGAAGCCGAATTTATCAGCGAAGTTAAAGTTGTTATAGAAGGTTACTATGCTGAAAACTGTACATTAAATGAAGAAACAAATGAATACGAAGTAAATGAAGGCGTATTTGGTGCTGATTTTATTAACCAAGTTACTGTTTCTCAAGATGCTGGTGAAAAATTATCTGAAAATCCTCATGGATCTGCTAAATATGTTTATGAATCATTTGATTTAGTTAAAGATGAAGTTGCAGTAGAAGAAGGTGCTAGTATTGAAGTTACTGTTGGTAGTGAATTAGTATTAAATGTTGCTAATGCTAAACCTGAAGGTGTTGTTGATGGTGTTGATGTAGTTAATGTTGAATTTACTGATGCTGAAGGAAATATGTCTTGGTCTGTATTTGGTAGTTATTATGCCGGTTTAATTACTATAACTGCTTATCAACCTGGTGAATATAATGTAACTATTTCTTCTACAAATGTTACAAAAACATTCAAATTAAATGCTGTTGCTTCTGAATTAACATCATTTGCAGCTGGTACATTAAATGAATGGTACGAAGTTATTGAACAATCTGAAGCTAATATTTATGTTAATGGTTCAGTTACAATTGCTGCAGTTGTTAACCAATATGCTGATGCATCATTTACTGCTGAATTAAAAGAAGCTTCTGATAATGCTACATTAGTACAAGATGGTACAAAATATGTATTTAGTGCTACTGCAGCTGGTATTTATGAAGTAGTTTTAACTTCATCTATAAAAACTGAATTAACTGCTACATTCACTGTAGTTGTTGCAGAAGCTCCAAGCTTAGCTGGCTTATTAAATGGTACATATAAATTTTCTAACGGTATGATCGGAAACGTTACTGCTGTATTTACTCCTGAATCTGATGGTGCTGAAAAAGGTACATTAGTTATCACAGTTGCTGAAGGGTATGTTGGTGATATTACTGCAAACTTCACATATGAAGTTCAAGGAGGTGCTTTAGTTACAACTCCTGCTGATGCCGGTAGCGCTATGAGTGGTGTAGGAGTTGAATTAGATGAAAGCATGAATGTTTGCTTCTTATACAATGGTTGGAACCAAGGTCCTATGACTAAAGAAGGTGCTGCAGCAAGTGGTGTTGAAGGTACATATGTTGCTACAATGACTCATCCAATGACTGGAATGATGTTAGAATATAAATTAACTTTAAATGCTGATGGTACTGCAACATATGATTTCATGGGCGCTTACTATTATGGTACTTGTTATTATACAGTAGTTGACGGAGCTATTTCATTCTCTGACTTCAACGCAATGTTAGGAACTAACCCAATTTCATTAAATGATCCATTCTTATCAGAAGGTAAAATTTCTGCAACATTCGTTTGTGAAACAACTGGAACTAATATGCCATTAGAATTCACAAAATAATATAAAAATATGAGATACACTTATGTGTATCTCTTTTTTCTTGAAAAATAGTTAAAAAAATGATAAAATATATAGAGCAAATAAAAGGAGATTTAAAAGATGAAAAGGTTATTATTTACTATATTATTATTATGTATAACATTTGGTTTATTTGCATGCGGGGAAGTTGTAGTTGAATCAATTGCTGTAAAAGAAGATACTGTTCCAGCATATGTTTCATTAAGTAGTGTAAAAACCAATTTAAATGATGTGTTAGATGACATTAAAATTGTTATCACAAAATCAGATGATTCAGTAGAAGAAGTTGCTTTAACTGATTCAATGATTTCAGCTGATGACAAAGCTAAATTATTAACTGCTGGTTCACATGAAGTTACAGTTAAATATGATGCGTTTGAAACAAAAGTTACTATTGAGGTAAAAGATCCATATTCAGTAAAAGTATTAATGCCAGATGGAACTCCCGCTCCAACAACTGTTAAGATTCAATGGTGTACTGATAAAAACTGCTTACCAACTAAGAATATTAATGAAGAAGGCATTTGTGAAAATCCAATAAGTGATAACAAATACTATATTCATTTAGAACATGTTCCAGCTGGCTACACATATAATCCAAATGCATATGTTGCAACACCAGAAAGTAAACATGTGGAAATTGTATTAACAAAACTTTCTGAATTTGCTAGTGGAGATGGAACACAAGAAAATCCATATGTTACTAGTACTGGTATTTATGCAGTTTCATTTGATGCACAAGGAACTGACGATTTACAATTCTTTGCATTCACTCCAGAAGAAGCTGGAAAATATACAATTGAAAGCTTAGCAGTAGATAAAAATGCAATTAATAGAATTGATCCATATTTAGGTTTCTTAGGTGAAGTTAATGACACAACAAACCTTGATCCAAGTGGAAATATTACAAATGTTGCAAACTTTAAATATTCATTTGATGCTGAAGCAAATAAGACATATTATTTTGCAATTATGTGTTCAAGTGCAGATGAGTATCCAGCTGATGACACAATTATGATTTCAAAATAATGTTATGTAAATAACATAATTAAGATATAAATATAGAAAAAGGCCTGTTTGGCCTTTTAATTTTTTATATTTAAGTTATTTCGATTTCATTTTTACTCTTAAACCATTCACTACGTTTATTGTATAACAATGCACAAATTAATGATGTTAAAGGAATAGTAATTAAAATTCCAATACATCCAATTAATGATTGAGAGATAGCTAAAGCTATAGTTTCTGTTTTAACTATTGCTTCAGGGTAGTAGTGAGAAACATAATACAAAATTACTGGAAGAGAAGTAGATAAATATGCAAGAACTAACGTGTTAGACATTGTTCCTAACATGTCTCGACCGATATTGAATCCCGATTTCATTGTATTAGCAATTGAATGATTCGTAGAGTTGTTATATACTTCTAAAAGAGATGAAGCAAGTGACATTGAAACGTCCATTATAGCTCCAAGTGCTCCAAATAATACTGTAGAAAATACAATAGCTCTTAAATCTAAAGTTTTAGTCTCGCCAAAGATACTATAATAAGTCTGACTAATCCATGTTTGCGCAGATTCTAGTTCAGATGATTGACCAGTTATATTCATTGCATTATTTGCAAAAACGCAAATAACAGCACTAACAAAAATACCGGTAATACAGCCTATAATTGCAGTCAAAGATTTCTTTGTGAAACCTTCTAATAAAACAAGTGTTTCAATAGTTGAATATAGGCAAATAATTATTGTCCAAAAGTAAATGTTTTGTCCAGATAATACTGCTGGTATATACACGACTATAATAGAAGCAATTGCAAGTACTAATGCAAGAAGTGTATGAAATCCTTTAATTCTTGAGAATAATAGTAGAAATAGGATAAAGATTATTACTAATACAATTAATGTTGAAGATCTATCAATTGTATAATTTGAAGCAGAGAAAGAATATTGAACTTCATCAATGTATTTGCATTTCTCATAATTTTTAAAAAATGAATTAACATTTTCTTGTTTTCGAATGTAAATCTCACTACCAGAAGCAAGTTCATCAACAATATGAACCGACATTTCTTGAGTTCGTGAAACAACATAAGCGTATTCTCCTTCTAATTCACCATTAAGAATTTTACAATAATATACATATCCTGATTCATATAATTTGTTAGTTAAGTCTCCATTTTCATCTTTTGCATATGTAATCCATTTATCTACTGTTTTAATTACTTTAGCTTTTGTGTATTCAATTTCTAAAGCAAGATTATTCTTATCCTGATATGCACCATTTACTTCATAATCAATATTAGCACCATATAAGAAAAAGAAGAATGATATAATAAGTATTAATACATATGATATAATCCTTATTGGTGTTAAAGATTTTTTGAATTCAATAAGACTATTTTTAAGTTTTAATATTATCTTTTTCATCTTATC
>CAZHQU010000043.1:0-9852 GCA_964534245.1 uncultured Coprobacillus sp. | reverse complement strand
ATTTTGTAATACCTAAGTCATACATGTATTTCCCAACATCAGTATCTTTATCATAAAGTTTTTTTAAGCAATTATAATATTTTTCATTAATTTCTTTTCTTAAAGTTATTAAATTGTCATTCTTTTCAAATAATGTATGTAATACTTTTTTTTCGGTATAGCCAAGTTCTAAATATTTTTTGCTAGTTGAGGCTTTGGCTTCAATAATGATTATTTCGTTTTCGTCTTCATAGTATCCATCTACGTATGTATAAAATGTATTTCCAAGGGTATCAGTTATGCTAAAAGATTTTTGTTCTTTTGTCTTTTCTTTATACTCAAATGGCTTTACTAATAATTTTGAGGCTTCTTCTAACGCTAATCTTTCTACTTCTTGATAGTAGCATAACATAGCTTCTAGCTTTTGATCAGGTATTTTAATTAAATCTTCTCCATCTTCTCCAAACATTTTATGTAACATTTCTATTACATTTTCTCTTTTTTCAATATCTAAACTATGCGTATAGTAAATTTTATCTAGAGAATAAAATGCATCACATTTACAGTATCTTTTAAATTCTGTTTTTGAAATATCCATAATTCATACCACTCCACTTTATATTTTATCATAAAAACAATAAATTGTATAGTTTAAATTGAATTTGATAATTTATCATAATAATTATTATTATACTAATATTTTTTCAAATATGAAAAAAGGCGAATTCAATCAAATAAATTCACCTTGTTAATTATTTCATATTTATTGTCTTAATTTAGACATTATCTTTTTTTAATAACAGAATCAAATGTATAAGTTTTAGATTCTCCGCCATATGTAACTTTTACTTCATAAGAAAGTTTTGTTCCAGCAGATTGTAAAGTTGTAACTCTACCAAAATCATCTAAACAATCAGAATTTGATTTCCATTCAAATGTTACACCTTTAAGAACTGTTTTTCCATAATATTCGATTTGTACTAGATTTAAAAATTCTTCCCATCTGTTATTTTCTCTCATAACTTGAGGACAGTTCTTTCCTGAGAAATGCCAGTGTTGTTTTACTCTGTCAATATTTAATCCATATTGAATTAATAATTCAGCAACTAATTTAGCTGTTTTTCTCATTGTTTCTGTGTAATCACTTCCTTGATCAACACACGTTTCGATACCAATACCATTTCTGTTACCGCCACCGATGCAGTCTGTTTTGCCATAAGTTGTACTATTCCAAATATCACCAAATACTGTTGATCCGTCACCTGCATGATATGCAACTTCATCAAGAGGTAAATGTTGAATGATTTCTGAATCATCAACTGTGTAATGCCATGAGATGTATGTTGATGCACTATCATTATTTAAGTTTGTAATGTATCTATCATGCATTTCAGCTGTTGCTCCAGCTTTTGAGTTACCTGTATCATGTACTACTACATATTCAGTAGATGTTTTTAAAATACCTGTTCTTTGTTTTCCATATGTGTATGGTAAAATACTTTCTTTAACTGCAGAATCAGATTGTACGAAGAATGGAACATAACCAAATGTTGTTCCTTGCCATGTAATTAAATTATATGTGTACGTATGAACTGGTAATGAATTAATTGTATTAACGAAGTTTTCAATTTCATCCCATTTATCATTCATGCCTTCAGCTTTATTATCGTAATGTAAATCTAAATATCCAGCTCTATTATTATATAATACTTTTACTTTTACATCTATACCTTTACTAAATACTGGATTGCCAACAAATGCTTCTAATTTTAGAGGTTCTCCATATACGTCTAACCATTCTAAATCAATTTCATATTCATCTATATATGTTGGGAAAATTGTGCTTGAACTTATTTGGCCATTTTCTCCTACATATGTGCTAATCCAGTTACTAACTAAAGTCAATACTTCATCTGCTGTCATTCCATAAACTAGTAATTTTTCTGTAAATGTGCTTGATTTTTTTGGCTCTCCTAAAGTTACTTTATAAGTTATATAAATATGAGTATCTTTAATTGGTTTATTTAGATTACCTTCATTATCAAAGATTTCTTCATTGCTTGATGACCATTCTATAGTTGTTCCACCATAATAATCAGGGTATTCTGCTACTACTTTTTTGCTTGTTGTAATGACTTTTCCTCTAAATTGATCGATGAATTCTACAGCAATATCATAAAATGCGTATCCACGAATAGTGAATTTTTCTGTTCTTTGATATTCTTCACCTTTATAGCTAACTAAACAAGTTAAATCTACTACTTCATCAAACTCAACAAATTCTAAATATCCTTCTTCAACGTTTAATAAATCACTATCTCCAGATATCCATGTAAATGTACAATTATGATTTGGATGTGTTGTTGGTAAAGTTATTTCATCCATGCCATATAATCCGCACTCTTCAAATGCCCAATCTACTAATGATTCTAATGTAACTTTTTGGTTGATAGTTATACTTAATGAACCTGTAACATCATTGTTTGAAGTTGCTGTGATTACAACTGTTCCAGCTTTTAAAGCTTGTACTTTGCCATTAACTACTTTGGCAATAGTCTCATCACTTGATTTCCATTCTACTTCTTTGCTTGTAGCATCTTCTGGTAATACTTTTAAAGTTAAAGTTTGTTCTTCCTCTGTTTCCATTTCAGCTTTACCAGTTAGAACTACACTTGTTACTTCAATTTCTTTTTTCTCTTCTTGTTTTCCACATTCGCAAACTCCTTCTACAAATGTGCAGTTATGTTTTTCTCCACACTCGCACTCTCCATTTACGAATGTATGTTCATGTTGTTCTTCTTCGCCACATTCACACTTTCCATCAACGAACACGTGTTCATGTTTTTCTTCAGCTTTTCCGCATTCACAAATGCCATCTACAAATGTGCAATTATGCTTTTCTCCACACTCACATTCTCCATTTACAAATTCATGTGTATGAGGATCATCACAAGCAAGTAATCCAATTGTTAATACTAATAATATAATTAATATAAACTTCTTCATCATATTCTCCTCTTATTAATTTTTTATTTATCAGACCAATCTTCATATGCTTTAATTGTTGAAGATAAAGTATATTCTTTTGATAAATTTTCACCTTTTACAGTTACTTTGTATGAAACTGTTCTTGCTATACCATCTTTTACAATGATCTTTCCTGTATCATCCATTACTTCAGGTGATAATGATTTGTATTCAAATTCAACCCCTTGAAGTTGAGTTTTCATAAAGTATTCAGCTTTAACTAAGTTTTTGAATTCATCCCATCTTCCACAGTGTCTAATTACTCCAGGACAATCTTTTCCTGAGAAATGCCAGTGTTGTTTAATTCTTTCCGTACTTAAATTGAATTCTAGTAATAATTCAGCAACTAACTTAGCTAACATTCTTAATGTTACATTATAGTCAGCTCCTTGGTTAATGCATGATTCAATACCGATACCATTTCTATTCCCGCCACCAATGCAGTCAGCCTTATTATAAGTTGAACTATACCAGATATCTCCATAAACAGTTGATCCATCCCCAGCATGATATGCTACTTCATCAAGTGGTAAACTTTGATATATACCATCTTCGCCTACAGTAAAATGCCAAGAGATATATGTATTTGTTGGATTATTATTAGCTTGAACTTGATTTAAAGCAAAGCTTTCCGCTGTATGGGTTGGAGCTCCACCTGCTGTATCGTGTACTACCACATACTCTGTAGATGTTTTCTTAATATTTGTTCTAACTCTACCATATGTGTATTCTAACATATAATCAGTATTTCTTTCTGAATCACCTTGAACAATAAATGGTAAATAACCCCAGTTATTTTCATAGAATGCGGCACTCTTGTATTTGTAAACACCAATATCTTGCCAGTTTAATGCATTTACGAAGTCATCAACTTTTTCATCTACTGTTGTATATTTTTTATTCCATACAAAGTACTCAATAGTTTCACTTCTCACTTCGCCTCTGATAGAGATTTTTGCTGTTAGAATTTGTGAATCTCCTAATACTGGATCTTGAGCAATTTTGTTAAAATCTAATGCGTTTCCATCGTCATCTAGCCATTCAATTGTAGCATCATAGTCATCACATTCAGTTGGTAATCCTGCTTCATCATAATATAAAATCATATTTCTTGGATAAGTTACTTCTACCCATTTCATTACCGCCGCAGTTTTTACTTTCATTTCTTCACCATCACAATTCAAAGTAACTGTGTAGTATCTTGATGCCTTTGGTGTAGTTGTTCTAACGTTAATTTTTAATTCAACTTCCTCATCATGGAATGGTCTTGTATATACACCTGACTTAGTAAGAACTTCTTCATTACTTGATTCAGTAATGTAAATTTTACTTCCGCCATAATCATCAAAGTTTCTTGTGAAACTTACGTTCTTTTCAACTAATTTTGGTAAATCTTGAGAAAATTTTTCAAAAACTATATCTGTAAAATTTCCATAAACTGTAACAGTTACATCTTTTGATACAGTGACTTCTCCACAAGTTAAATATATAACACCTGTTGCTTCTGTATCAAATTCATCTTGTTCAATTTCACCATTTTCATTAAAGCATTTATCAAATTCATATTTTATTTGATATTCTTCATTTCCTAATGGTAAATTTGCATTAGTTTCTTTAGGAAATGTTTCTAAGAATGTTTCTAATAATTCTAATGTTTTTGATTCATCAACTAATTTTTCAATAGTTATTTCAAGAAATGCTTCTTTACCGTTATTACTTATCGCTTTAATTGTAACAGTTCCTGCTTTTAAAGCTTTAACTATTCCGTTATCTACTGTAGCAACTGCTTGATCACTAGATGTCCATGTAACTTCTTTATTTGTAGCATCTTCTGGAAGTACATTTAACGTTAATGTTTGTTCTTCATTTTCTAACATCTTATTATTTCCAGTTACTTCTACACTTTCAACTTCAACTGTTTTAATTTGTTCTTGTTTACCACATTCGCACTTTCCATCAACAAATGTACAGTCATGTTTTTCACCACATGCACATTCTCCATCTGCGAATACATGTTCATGTTTTTCTTCTTCTCCACATTCACATTTTCCATCAACGAATTTATGTTCGTGCTTTTCTTCAACTTTACCACATTCACATTTTCCATCAACAAATGTGCAGTTATGTTTTTCACCACACTCACACTCTCCATTTACATACTCATGAGTATGTTCTTCTTCACATGCTAATGTAAAGAAACAAAGTAATAATAGTAATAAACTTAAAAACTTCTTCACTCTATTAATCCTCCTTATAATGGTAATAATACTGATTTATATGTATATTCTTTTGTTTGTCCATCAAATGTTACTTTTACTTTGTAACTTACTTCAGGTCTTGTATTATCATTTTTAATAATTTTACCATTATTATCTAAGTACTCTGGAGTTAATGATTCAAATTCAAATGTAACATCACTTAATTCTGTTCTAATAAAATAGTCAATTGCAATTAATTGTAACATTTCTGGCCATCGTCCTGATTCTCTTAAAACTTGAGGACAGTTCTTTCCAGCAAAATCCCAGTGTTGTCTGATATCAGATGGAGACAAGTTATAATCTACTAATAACTTACTAACCAACTTAGCAACATTTCTCATTGTTTGGTTGAAGTCTATACCTTTATAAACACAAATTTCAATACCAATACTATTGTTATTTCCACCACCAATAGACCAAGATTGATATGTTTCATTAAAGTAAACATCTCCAGTTGTATATCCGCCATCTCCAGCGTGCCATGCAACTTCATCTAGATTTACATGTTGATATGCTTCATAATCATCGATAGAATAATGCCATGAAGCTTGTCTTGTATATTTATATTCATGAATAAAATCATTAAGACCTTTTGCTGTAGCTGATTCATGAGCCATACCAGTATTGTGTAAAGTAATATAATCAGTTGATTTACGTTTTCTGTCTGGTTTTGCGGCTGTACCATTTTCGATTATATCTTGAGTTACTTTTACTTCATCATTCATTACAAATGGGATATATCCGATATTTTTAGTTAATACTCTTTCATAACCAGATTCGCTACCAAATAAATAATATTTATGAGTTTGAATTTCTTCACTATGGATTTGATCTAATACATATTCTATTTTATCTAATTTTGAATTGTATCTTTCTCCGATAGTTTTAAATGTAATAAATCCTAATTTTTGATATTCACCAGCAGTAATTATTATCATCATTTTTACTTCAATATCGTTGAATGGTTTTGTAAATGTGCCATCTATGTCTAAAACGCCAGCATTATATGATCTCCAGTATATGTTAGCACCATAATCTCTATCATATGTTGGAAGTTCGATACTTTCTGTAATATCTAATTCATCATAATATGCATTATATTCTTCATAGATTAGATCTACTTTTTCTTGAGTATCTTGCATCATGCATCTTACTGTGTATTCTTTTGTTTTCTTTACTCCATCTACATCAATTACAGCTTTAATAACTACATCGTAGTTTTTACCAGTTGTTCTTTCAAATGAAAAGTATCCATTTTCAATTTCTTCTTCTCCAATATACCATTTTATAGTTGCTTTATTATCATAATATTTTACTGGAAATTGGATATTTCTCTTAGTTTCTTCAGGAACAAAATCATCAATATAATTTTCAACTACATCATGAATAGAACCCCATCCTTTACAAATAATTGGAATAAACACTGCATATTCTTCAGAGCCTATAAAGAAAATTACAGTTAGTTCAATTTCAGTATCTAAGATAGGAGCATTGAATTTCCCTTTTGATGATAAATATTTTTCTTCTGATATATAAAATGTCAATTCGATATTTGTATCTAAATAATACTTTTCAAACTCTATATCTTCAGATATTTCCATATACATATATTTTGCTTCTAAATATTCTGTAATTATAGCTTCGCTTACATTTATTACTTCAATATCAATAGATTTAGTTATACCCGTTAAAGTTTCCTTCACAACTATTGTTGTTTTTCCTGCTTTAATAGCTTCATATTTATAATCGTCATCTAGTTTATTTAATATCTCTGAATCAACTTGAATTTCAAATAAAGTTTCTTTTGATTGATTATATTCTAATTTAATTTCAAATTTTTCGTTTAAACAAATATAATTATTAACTTTTATTTCAAAATCAGTAATGTTGTTAGTTTCAACTGTTATTTCAAGAGATGCTTCTTTACCGTTATTACTTATCGCTTTAATTGTAACAGTTCCTGCTTTTAAAGCTTTAACTATTCCGTTATCTACTGTAGCAACTGCTTGATCACTAGATGTCCATGTAACTTCTTTATTTGTAGCATCTTCTGGAAGTACATTTAACGTTAATGTTTGTTCTTCATTTTCTAACATCTTATTATTTCCAGTTACTTCTACACTTTCAACTTCAACTGTTTTAATTTGTTCTTGTTTACCACATTCGCACTTTCCATCAACAAATGTACAGTCATGTTTTTCACCACATGCACATTCTCCGTTTGCAAATACATGTTCATGTTTTTCTTCAACTTTACCACATTCACATTTGCCATCAACAAATGTGCAGTTATGTTTTTCACCACATTCGCATGAGCCATTTACAAACTCATGAGTATGTTCTTCATTACATGCAATTACAAATAAACTTAAAATTAAAATTAATAGACTAAATATTTTTTTCATTTTACTTGTTTGTAAGCTTTGATGTTAAAACGTATTCATCATTATCAATTTTAACTTTATAGCTTATTTCCTTTCCTTCTTCAAATTTTATAACTTTACCTTCTTCATCTAAAAACTCAGGTGTTAAAGATTCAAATGTAATTTTTTTATCTTTAAGTTCTGTCATTGTATATTTATAAATTTCAACTAAATTTATAAATTCACCCCATCTATTAGCGTGTCTAATTGTCATTGGACAATCTTTACCGCTGAACGAGTTATGTTGTTTTACTCTATCTATTCCTAAATTAAATTCACACAGTAGTTTAGCAACTAAATATGCATTAACTCTCATTGTCTTAGTATAGTCTCCACCATAGTTAACACATGTTTCAATTCCTACACTATTTAAGTTTCCTCCACGGTTTGATATCTTTTTATACCCACTATTAAAGTATGTATTACTTAAATAGTAGTTTCCATTTTCACCAATTTTATAATTGATTCCTAGTGTTGGAAGATCATTATTTGTTGGGACAGTTCCCTCATCAGTTAAAGGAACCTCTATCTCAGTTTTTTCATCATTAATATAATAGTATCCATCTACACCTACAGTGATGTTTGCTTTACAATCTGATTTAGCTTTGATTTTTGAATCAATAAATTCGAATTTTACTCTTGTTCCATCCCCCGCATGATATGCAACTTCATTTGTAGGGATATGTTGATAAATAGAATGATCATCAACAGTAAAGTGCCATGAAACACAAGTCTTACTTTCTAGATTTGTAGCCATACTCATTAACCAATTTCTATGTGCTTTAGCATCAGCTGTTGGAGCACCACTTGCTGTATCATGAACAACTATAAATTCAGTCGATTCTTTTAAAACTCCACATCTATTATTTGGATTAGTTAATGGAATAATTTCGCATATTTCTTCGAACTTTAATTCATTACAAAATGGAACGTATCCGAAGTCTTTGTTATCTTTTTGTCGATAATCAGCTTGATAACCGAAAGTAATATACTCATTACTTTTAATTTTTTCTTTGTAAACAAGTTTTAAAAATTCATTATTTAATTTTCCTGACATAACTACTCCTCCGTTCTAAAAACGCTTTCTTATACCTTATTATACAACAAATCATAAAAAAAAGAAATAACAATTAAAATAATATTTTTTTTACCAATATTATTTTCTTGTTATTTCAAATAATTTTTTCCTATTAATATATTGTTGTTATTTTACTTTATATGTTCTTTTTTTAACCATATTTTCATGACTAATGTATGAGGTAGCATCTTCACAAGACGGTATTGCATTCTTGCATATTTACCTGGAACACATACACCTTTTGGTCTCTTTTTAGTTATATGTTTATAACATTTCTCTACAATAAATTCTGGTTTATAAATAATATCATAATACTTAATAAAGTCATTTTTGTTTGCCACATCAAAGAAACTTGTTCCTACCCAGAATGGTGTTAAAGCTATACAATGTATTTTCTTCTTCTTTAATTCCACATTTAAAGCACGAGAAAAACTAAATACAAATGCTTTTGTTGCGGCGTATAGATTAATATATGGAACAGGCTGAATAGCACTCATTGAAGCTACTTGTACAATTCTAGCTTCTTCTTTCATATATGGTATCGATAAATATGTCATAGCTTGTAAAGCGTTACAATTTAGATCAACCATATTCATATTAACTTCCTTTGGTATGCTCATAAAATCTCCAAATTTACCAAACCCAGCACAGTTAATTAAAAGCTTAATATCAGGATTATTATCTTTTAAAAACTGTTCATAAACATCAAAACTTTCTTTATTTGATAAATCTAATTGTAAAGGCATAATCTGAGCTTTTGTATATTGTTGTAACTCATTAAGTAAATCAATTCTTCTTGCAATTACATAAATTTGATCAACATCAAAATACTTATCAATTTGCATTACAAAGTTTTTTCCAATTCCACTTGATGCACCAGTAATAACAGCAACCTTCATATTAATCACCTCAAATTTAAATATTTAAATTATTTTTATAGTAAAAATTATATAAAAAAAATGCTTTTTCAAGCATACCTTAAGTGGTGGCTCGGGACGGAGTTGAACCGCCGACACATGGATTTTCAGTCCATTGCTCTACCTACTGAGCTACCGAGCCAATTAAAATGGCGGTCCCGACGGGAATC
>CAZHQU010000042.1:0-9997 GCA_964534245.1 uncultured Coprobacillus sp. | reverse complement strand
AGAATTAGCTAGTCATAAAATTATTATTGATAATGGTTATGATCCTACTTGTGACAAGGACGGATTAACTGAAGGATCTCATTGCGATGTTTGTAAAGAAGTAATTGAAACTCAAACAGTTATTAAAGCTACAGGTCATATATATGAACTTAATTTTAATAAATCTACTGATGTACTATTACATTATGAATGTACTAAGTGCGAAGATTTTTATGAAGAGGAAAATCCAAATAACGCATGTGATATTCATATAGAAAGTGAATGGGAAGTCGTTCTTGATTCTTCTTGTACAGAACAAGGCTTGAAACAAATAAAATGTACAAACTGTGGGTTAGTTCTAAAAAAAGAAAGTATTCCTGCTGATGATCATGTTCCTGGTGAATGGATAATAGATGAAGAGTCTACTTGTATTAAGACTGGACATAAGCACAAAATATGTGAGATTTGTTTTGATGAAGTTGAACATCAAACTATTGCTTTGTCTGATCACAAAGCTGAAGCAATCCCTGAAGTTTCCGCAAAATGCGTAGAAACAGGATTAACTCAAGGCACTAAATGTTCTATATGCAATCATATAATTAAAGCACAAGAAGAAATACCAGCGATAGGACATAGTTATAAATTAACGTTTACCAAACCATCAACAAAAGAAGAAGAGGGTTATTTAGAATATACATGTGAATTATGTAGTGATAGTTATCAAAAAGTAATTCCTGTTATTGGTAATTATGATCCTAACAGCCCAACGTCTATATTCTTAGGTGATTATAATACTTTTGTTGAAAATGATAATGGTGGAGTTTTAGTTGATAATAATACTATTACAATTAGTATGGCAGGTGAATATGATGTGTCGGGTAAGTTAACTGAAGGAAATATTATTATTAGTTTAGAAGAAACTGATAAAGCGATTATAAACTTAAAAGGTGTTGAGATTAGCTCATCTACAACAAATCCAATATTTGTTGAGAGTGGAGATAAAGTTGATATTTCAGCAAATCGTAATACTGTAAATTATATTAGTGACAATAGAAAAATCGAAGAAGGAGTAGATTTAGTTGGTGCAGCAATCTATTCTAAAATAGATTTAGATATTAAAGGTAATGGTGAGTTATACATTAAATCATCGTATAACAATGGTCTTGCTACAACAAAAGATTTAGAAATTAAAAATTTAAAATTAGAAGTTAATGCTCCTAATAATGCAATAAAAGGAAATGATTCAATTACAATTGAATCAGGTACAATTAAATCTATTTCATCCTCTAATGATGCTCTAGCAACTGAAAACTCTGATATTTCTGATAAAGGAAATCAAAGAGGTATTATTACTATTAATGGTGGAACGCTAGACTTATATGCTGCATGTGATGCAATCGATGCTTCATATAATGTAATTATTAATGATGGAACAATTAATGCTTATACTGAAAAGTATTCAGAATATTCTGGTGAAGTTAGTGTGACTAACTCAACCAAGATGTACATTCGTGTAGCTAGTAAATCAGGTATTTCAAATGCTGGTTATAGATATGCTATGAAGTTTATTAAAGAAGATAATTCATATGAATGGAAAACTGGTGTAAAACTCGGTAATCAAAGAAGTGTATATTATGAACTTGATGTTCCTAGTAATGCAAAATATCTTAAAGTATATTGCTATTCAGCAAATCAAACAGTTGGTGATGAAACAAATTATGTATATTCATCTGATCAATTAACTGTTCCAACATCTTACGATGAGTTTTACATTACTTCAGTAAATAAAACTAGTAAGTTGTTTGTATATCAATGGAATAATTATAACCAAAACCAAATGGGAGGAACATTCCCTGGTGGTATGGAAGGTATAGAAGGTAATAATGATAAGGCCACATACTCTTGCAAAGGAATAAAAGCTGATAACGAAATCATTATTAATGATGGAGTAATTAATGTTAAAAGTCATGATGATGCAATTCATACAAATTCCGATGTATTACTTGATACTGGTAAATATGGTGTAGCTAACATCACAATAAATGGTGGTAATATTACATTATACTCTGATGATGATGCTTTACATGCTGATGGAACTCTTACAGTTAATGGTGGTAATGTTGTAATAACAAACTCTTATGAAGGTGTAGAAGGAACTAATATTTACTTTAAAGGTGGTATGGTTCAAATTAAAGCAATGGACGATGGAATTAATGCTAAAACATCACTAAATTTTAATGGTGGAAATGTTTATCTTGATTCTGATGGAGATGGCATAGATTCTAATGCTACTGTTGTGATGACTGGTGGAGTTGTACTTGCACAAGGTCCATCTAATGGTGGTAATGGTGTTCTTGATTTTGATAGATCATTTAGTTTCAGCGGTGGATTATTACTTGCTATTGGATGCAATGGCATGAATCAAAAGCCAAGTGCATCTTCTGGTAATACTTCAACAAGTAAATCTATTAGCACAAACACAAGTTCATATGTAAATGCAGTTGTTAATGGAGAAGTAGTAGCAAGTATAAAGGTTACTAAAAATAGTCAAAACTATTGTGTGTTAGCATATAATAATACGACTTATCCAAGTGCGAGTGTTTCAGTAACAACTAGTATTTCTCAAACACTTACAAATAATTTATATTACATAAAATAAATGAACTAAAAGTCTATCCTTGTGATAGGCTTTTTCTAAATATAAATGTTTGATTTTGATTATTTAGTTTTGCTTATATATTTTGATTTAAAAATAATCTATTTTGGTGTATAATACTTATGCAACAAAGCGTTGCGTGACTATAAATCCTAAATATAATAAAATATATACGAGGAGGGATAAAATTGATTGATTTTGTTAGAGTTGGAAATAAAATTTTTGAATGTAGAAGAAATCTAAACATGACACAAGATGAACTTTCAGAAAAGCTTTTTGTAACTCGTCAAGCTCTTTCAAAGTGGGAAAATGGTACAGGAGTCCCATCAATCAACACTATTCTTGATCTATGCAAAATATTCAAAATTAGTTTTGAGGAATTATTATGTTTAGATGAAGAAATTGAAATTGATCCGAATAACATATTTAAAGGCCATGATAGAAAATATGTTATGGACAAATTGTGTAAAGGTGAAATTGATGTTGAACTATCTGATATATTCTATTTACTCTCACCAAGTGAAAGAATGATTCTTTTAAAGGCAATTAAAGATGGTAAAGTAATATGTGATTTAACTAGCTTATATGTTAAATTAACAATTTCGGAACAAAAGTATTTAAATGATTATATTATAAATAGGAGGTTGAATTAAATGATTTTAGTAAAGAAAATAGTTGATGGTAAGGAAATTTATCAAACAGTATCGATTGATGAAGCTCGTAAGCTTAAAGAAGAAGGTGTTGAACTTTGGTATACTGATGAACATGAAAAAAATAAGGTTGAAACTGGTTCATATGGATATTTTGATGAAGAAAAGAAAAAATTAAAAGAATTTGGTGAAAAACTTGAAAAAACTATTAATGATAGTGTTGTAACACCAATAAATAATATGTTTAATGGGCAAAAAAAGAAAAATGATAAAAACAATAAATTAATAAAGATATTACCATTTATGGATGAAGATGATATTCATGAAATTATTGAAAGAATGCTTAATAGTGATGAATCTTTAAAAGATTTAGATATTGTTTCGATGTTACCTTTTTTGTCTGATGAAGATTGTGATAAGTTATTTATTAAATCTTTAAATGATGGAAACTTTAATTATGAACCATCATCTATTGCTCCATTTGTAAGCGAACAAGCATTAAGCTTAGTAGTGGATGCATACATTAAGGGCGAATTCAAAAACTGTAAGATTGAAAGTCTATATCCTTTTTTATCAAGTAAAGATGTTAAGAGACTATTTATTCATATTATGGATAATGAATAATGATTAGATAATGAGAAAATTATTAATAATATATAGACAAAAATTATATAGAACCATAATATAATAAATGATTTGCTAGCGGTTAATTTCGTTAGCATTTTCTTTTTTTTAACAAAAAATAAAAATAATTTCAAAAGTTTCAAAAAACTATTGCAATTATTACAAATTAGTGTTATAATATATAGAATGGTAGAAATATCGACATATCTTGCATTGACTATCAAATTTTATATGAAAGTAAGGGGATAAAATGACTGACAAAAAGACTAATGCATCATTAATTGACGAACTAATTGAAAATGGTAAGAAGAATGGTACTGTATCTTTAAAAGAAATTTTAGATGTTGTTGAAGAAGATTCTGAAGAATTTGATGAAATCAAGAAAATCTTAGATTCTGAAGAAGTATTAATAGTTAATGATGACCATTTAGATGAAGAAGACGATCCTGAGAAATTAGATGAAGACTTTGATGATTTTATTGATAAAATCGAAAATGACCCAGAATTTGCTGAATTCACTAATGAAATTGAAAACGAATTAAAAACTAAAGACATTGAGGATTTAATTTCATCTTCAACTATTATTTCTGCTGATGACCCTGTTAAGATGTACTTAAAGGAAATTGGTCAAATTCCTCTTTTAACTGCTCAAAGAGAATTAGAACTTTCTCGTACTATCCAAGAAGGTTTAGCGGCTGAAGAGATGTTAGAAAATATGAAGAAGAATAATAAGACTCTTTCTCCTGAAGAAGAGGAAAGAATTGAGAATTTAATTGCTGAAGGTCAAGATGCTCGCGATATTTTAACTGAATCAAACTTAAGATTAGTAGTTTCTATTGCTAGAAAGTTCTTAGGTCGTGGTATGCAAATCCAAGACTTAATACAAGAAGGTAACATGGGCCTAATGAAAGTTGTTAAGAAGTTTGATCCTACAAAAGGTTGTAAGTTCTCTACATATGCTACTTGGTGGATAAAACAAGCTATTACAAGAGCTATTTCAGACCAATCAAGAACTATTAGAATTCCTGTTCATATGGGTGAACAAATTAATAGAATGGCAAGAGTACAAAAAAAATTAACTCAAGAACTACATCGAGAACCAACTGTTCAAGAAATTGCTGATGAAATGGGTGAAAAAGTTGAAAAGATTCGTCAAATTCAAAAGATTGCTCAAGAACCAGTTTCACTTGAAAAGAGTGTAGGTGAAGAAGATGATTCTACATTAGGAGATTTTATTTCTGATACATCAATGCCTAACCCATTAGAATACACAATGCAAGAAAAATTCAAAGAAGAACTTGATAAGCTATTAAAAGAACTTCATCCACGTGAAGAAGAAGTAATGCGCTTAAGATATGGATTAAAAGATGGTAGAGTTCATACTCTTGAAGAAGTTGGTAAATTATTTAACGTTACACGTGAACGTATTCGTCAAATAGAAGCTAAAGCAATTAAGAGATTAAAGAATCCTTCTAGACAAAATAAGCTTAAGAGTTTAAAAGGATATATAGATTAGATAGGATATATAGATTAGACATAGATTACATATAAATCTAGATATAAAATTATAGAAACGAAAAAATTATAGACTGAGCAAAATGCTTAGTCTATTTTTGTAAAAGGTGAAAATATGATTAAATTAGATTGTTTTGTTAATAAATCTAAAGATAATATTGTTGAAATGTTTTTAGATGAGAATGTAAAGAAAACTTATATGCTTCCTGATTTTAAAACTAAAGAAGAAGCAGAAGAATTATTTTATAAAATTCAAAGAATGTCTCTATCACCTGATAGATTTGTAAAATGTATATACTTTGATGATGGGATTAATGATAGTGTAGCAATTGGTATAATTAATGAAACAGATAAAGACGATGATATGATTGAACTTGGATATGCTATTAATCCAAGATATCAAGGTAAAGGATATTGTACATTAGCTTTGAATAAAGCTATAAATATGTTATTAGATAAAGGATATAAAAAAGTAACCTGTGGAGCATTTAGTACGAATCACGCAAGTATTAAAGTAATGGAAAAAGTCGGTATGATAAAAATAGATAAAACAGAAACAATTAATTACCGAGATGAAGACCATATATGTGTATTTTATGAATACAATATTTAAATAATAGAATATGTAATATAAATAAGGAATTTAGTATGTTTAAATTGAATAATACTTGGAAAGAAATCTTAAAAGATGAATTTGATAAAGACTATTTTAAAAACTTAATAAAGTTTTTAGATGAAGAGTATAAAACTTATACTGTTTTTCCTAAAAAAGAAGATGTCTTTAATGCTTTCAATTGTACTCCTTTTGATAATGTAAAAGTAGTTATCATAGGACAAGATCCTTATCATGAAGAAGGACAAGCACATGGTCTAGCTTTTTCTGTTTTAGATCCTACTCCTGTGCCTAAGTCATTATTAAATATTTATAAGGAATTAAATAACGATTTGAATATTCCCATTTCTAATTCTGGTAATTTAAGTTCTTGGGCGAAACAAGGGGTATTACTTATTAACTCAGTTTTAACAGTGAAAAAAGGAATTGCAAATTCTCACAAAAACAAAGGATGGGAACAATTTACTGATGCAGTGATAAGTAAAATAAATTCGGAAAAAGAAAATGTTGTATTTTTACTTTGGGGAAATGATGCTAAGAAGAAAGGGTTTGCTATTGATGAAACAAAACATTTTGTTTTAAAGGCGCCTCATCCAAGCCCATTATCTGCTTATCACGGATTCTTTGGTTGTAAACATTTTTCACAAACAAATGAAATACTACAGAAAACGGGTTCGGAACAAATTAATTGGAATATATAATCTAAATAAAGAGCTATAATCTTTGCGATTATAGTTTTTTAATATATTAGTTTACTAATTTGTTGAAAAGTAATAATCTAATATATTAATTATTGTTTTATTTTCCTATAAGTGATATAATATATGGAAAGGTGCCAAACATGTTTATGTTTGCTTAAAAAGGAATCTTGTGAAAAACAAGAGCTGTACCAGCAACTGTAATATCTACTTATTCACGTATGCCATTGTTTATTAAAATGAACGAGAAGGTGTGAATAGGGTTTGATGATAGAGCCAGGAGACTTGCCTTTAGAAAAGGAGGATAACATGAAAAAACTATTTGTTTGTTGTTTTCTTCTTTTAGTTTTGATTTCTTTTGCTGGATGTTCAAAAGATGAAATAACTAAATTAGAAAACAAAATTGGTGAACTTGAAGAAAAGTTGGAAGTTTTGGAAACTGAAAATTCTACTTTGAAGTCTGAAAAAGAAGATATTCAAAGTGAATTAGACAAATTAAAAGAAGAGTATGAAAAGTTAAAAGAAGAACTTAATCTAATCTCATTTAAAGTATCTGTGTATGATATAGATGGTGAGAACTTAGGTGAAGAAATTTTTAAAGTTTCTAGCGAAGCTAACTTCTTTGAAACAATGAAAACTGAATTCGACATTGACTATACAGAAAGTGACTATGGCCCACATCTAAATTCTATCAATGGATCAATTGTAGATAGTAACTATTATATTGCTATTTATGAAAATGGTGCAATGGCTAGTACTGGTATTGATGGATTAGTTATAGACAATAATGATGAATTTGAGTTTAAAGTTGAATGTTGGAATACTGTTGAATCTGGTTATGGTGTATTAGATTCATATGATGTTTTAGTCGATAAGATTATTTATTCATATGCTAAAAACTATATGCCTGAAATTCTTGGTAAGATAAATGATTATAATGGTAGTGGCTATTGGGATGTATTATATGTAAATATGATGGTTTCTAATGGTTATGATTCTAATATATTTAATAATTCATATTTTAGTGAAGAATTAAAGAATTCAATAAATGTTGATATTAATACATTAACTGGTGCAAGTTTAGGTAAATACTACTATACTGCGAAATTATTAGAAAATGATTTAACATCATTTAAAGAAGCATATCAAAACTATTTAAATAAAGATTTAGGGGCATATAGTGAGTGGACATCTCCACTAATGACTTCTCCAGCAAAATCCCTAGATATTACAAACATTAATTTAGATGCTCATTTAAGTGCTGATTATAAAGCTGATTTAACATGGGGACCTGATGGAAGAAGTTATCAAATCTGTAACTTAGGTTTATTTGATAAATGTGATGAAACAATGTTAGCTGATTTAGTTGGAACTGTTGATTTTGGTAATGGTGCATCAAATGCCCTAATGCTAATGGCATTTGCATCATTAGGATTAAATCCAAGAGACAGTAAGTATGAAGCAACAATTAATAATGAACAAAAAGATATTTTAGAAAGTCTAATTGAAGTATATTATGACGAAGAATTAGGTTTAGTGAAATATGCTGTAAATGATACAGATGTTAATTTCTCAACAAATCAAATCTATGCTGGATTAATGGCATATAAAGTATCTAGAGATCTAAACAAGGCGGTTAACATTTTTGAATAAAATACTTAAGATTTCATTATTAGTATTATTGATTGTTTTAATAGTTTCATTGTTATTAATTATGAATTCATCTAATCAAAATACTGAAAATGGTCATATTACAGTAATTATTAAAAATATTGATAATGAAGTTGTTGATCAAAGTAGGTTCAAATTTGATGAAGGAGATACAGTATTTGATGTCTTAAATGATAATTATGACCTGGATTATAAAGATGATGTATATGGTCATTTTATCTTAGGTTTTAATGATTATGATATACAAACTGATGGACTAAACAAGTGGCTATGGTTTGAGGTAGGATACTTAAAAGAAGACGCTGAATATGACGTTATAATTGATTTTAATGATTATGATATAATTAATTCAAGCATAGGAATAGATGGAATAGAACTTAAAAACAATATGATATTAGGCGTTTCAGAACGAGACAATACTCATGAAACCTCAATATTAGATAACGATTCAACAAATAATATTACTAAAACTATTGAGTTGATTGGCTATATAATCTTAGGTGTAGGCTTATCATTATTTGTGATAATGCTAATAATAGATAAAGATAAAAAGCCAATGAAAGTCAAAGATATTTGTTTGATGGGACTTTTCACAGCAGTACTATTCGTACAAGAACAGCTTTTAGTATTCTTACCTAATATACAATTAACATTTTTGTTAATAGTATTATACACTAAAATCTTTGGTGTAAAGAAAACACTAATGATAGTATTTGTGCATGTAATACTTGATAATATGATAATGGGCTCATTTACATTTATAACAATGATACCAATGCTTGTGGGGTACACGATTTTAGTATTTTTAACTAATCTAGTTAAAGATAAAAACTTATTATTAATTGTGCTATTTGCATGTATTGGATCATTAATTTACTCTTATATGTTTGTGTTTATGAATAAGATTGTATATGATATTGATATTGTAACTTATTTGATATCAGACATACCATTTGAAATATTATTGATTTTATCAACAATTCTAACGATAACATATTTATTTAGACCATTAGAGAAAGTACTAAATAATCTATTAAATAATGAAAATTAAATTCAAACATTTATGAATTTACAGAATGATAAGACGTTATCCAATTAGGAAAACGTCTTTTTGTTATATGTACTGTACTTAAAATCACAAAAAATAACATTTTAAATAATTTATTTTAAATAAATTGTTTACTAATACAAACCAAAATACAAATGAATAATAAAAAAATAAAAAAATTTTCAAAAAACGTTTTTCTTAAAAAATACCCGAAATACCTAAAAAATTACTGTTTGCGCCACAAATTTTGTGGCGTTTTCATATGTTTAAGGCAAAAAGTGCCAATTCCGCCACAACCACCCAATTTGACATATTATTATAATTATTATATAATTTATATGTAAAATATCTAAATTTAGGAGACTAATTATATGATAAAAATTTATTTATTAAATATGGTGATTATCTTTGAGTATTTATAATATTATATATTAAAATATATTAACAGGAGGTAATGCTACATGAAAAAAACTTATAAAATATTTATATTATTTCTTTTTATTATTTTATGTTTAAATTTTCAATCAATTAATATAAATGGAG
>CAZHQU010000041.1:0-10038 GCA_964534245.1 uncultured Coprobacillus sp. | reverse complement strand
GGTAAACAAGGTCGTTTCCGTCAAAACTTATTAGGTAAGCGTGTTGACTTCTCAGGTCGTTCAGTTATCGTTGTTGGTCCAGACTTAAAAATGTATCAATGCGGTATTCCTAGAGAAATGGCATTAATTCTTTTCAAACCTTTCATTATCAATGCTTTAATTAATGAAAAGACAGAAAATGACAATGGACAAAAATTAAGCGCTAAAGAAGCAAGATTAATGATAGAACAAGGTCATCCAAGAGCTATGACTCAATTAGAAAAGATTATTGTTGAGCATCCTGTGTTATTAAACAGAGCTCCTACACTACATAGATTAGGTATTCAAGCGTTTGAACCAAAACTTGTTGAAGGTAAAGCTATTAGATTACATCCACTATCTTGTACAGCATTCAATGCCGACTTCGATGGTGACCAAATGGCTGTTCATGTACCTTTATCAGAAGAAGCTCAAACTGAAGCTAGATTATTAATGCTAGCATCTAAGAATATCTTAGCACCAAAAGATGGTAAACCAGTTGTTACACCATCTCAAGATATGGTTTTAGGTAACTATTATTTGACTATTGAAGATCCAAAAGATCCTCATGAAGGTAGAGTATTTAAAGACTTACAAGAAGTTGAAATGGCATATGAAAATGAAGAAATTGGTTTCCATACTCGTATAGCTGTTCCAGCCGCAATCTTTGGTGAAAGAGTAAGTAAATACAATCCTCAAAATATTGATGATTATTTAGTTACTACTTATGGTAAGATTATCTTTAACTCAATCTTCCCTAATGTTGAACCATATATTCCTTATGTATGTGAATCTAAACGTAATAACTTGACTAAATGTACTCCTGAAAAATATTTCATTAAGAAGGGTACAAATATTAAAGAATACATTAAGAACTTAGAAGTTCCTCACCCATTTATTAAGAAATTCTTATCAGTTGTTATTGCTGAAGTATTCAAGATGTTTAAACTTGCTGAAACTTCAAAAACACTAGATAAGATGAAAGACTTAGGATTTAAGTATTCTACACTTTCTGGTATTACAGTATCAGCTAGTGATATTCAAGTTATTGGTACAAAAGAAAAAGTTGTTGCTGATACTCAAAAACAAGTTAATAAGATTGATAAGTATTATGCTCGTGGTATTATTACATCAAGTGAAAAACGTGATGCTGTTATAAAAGTTTGGACTGCAGCAAAGAAAAAACTTGAAGATGATATTAAGAAAGAAGCTGAAACTAATTATATTGATAATCACATTTACTTAATGGGTGACTCTGGTGCTCGTGGTAACATTGGTAACTTTATCCAATTATCTGGTATGCGTGGTTTCATGGCTAAACCTAATGGGGAAAGCATGGACGTTCCAATCGTTTCATCATTTAAAGAAGGTTTAACAATGGCTGAATTCTTCATTTCTACTCATGGTGCTCGTAAAGGTTCAACAGATACAGCCTTAAAGACTGCCGAATCTGGTTACTTAACTCGTCGTTTAGTTGACGTTAGTCAAGATGTAATTATTACTGAAGATGATTGTCATACTGATAAAGGTATGCTAGTTAAAGCAATATACGATCCAAATAAATCGAAAACTGATCCAATTGTTCCATTATACGATAGAATACGTGGACGTTACACAAATAAACCTGTTTATGATCCAAAAGATCCATCAGTTATGCTTGCGGATAAGAATGAATTTATTACTGATATTTTAGCTGAAAAAATCGTTGAAGCTGGTGTTAAAGAAGTTTACATTCGTACATTATTAACATGTAACTGTAAGAATGGTGTATGTGTTAAATGTTATGGTTCTGACCTTTCAACTGGTGAAATTGTTGAAAAAGGTGAAGTTGTTGGTGTTATTGCTGCTCAATCAATTGGTGAACCTGGTACACAATTAACAATGAGAACATTCCATAGTGGTGGTGTTGCCGGTGGTGGAGATATCACACAAGGTCTTCCTCGTGTACAAGAATTATTTGAAGCACGTGAACCAAAAGGTAAAGCAATCATTTCTGAAATTAAAGGTGAAGTTACAAAAGTTGAAGCAATTCAAGATAATAGATATGATATCGTAGTTAGAAATAAACATACTGATGATGAAAAGAAATATACAACAGATAGTGGTAAACGTCCAATCGTAGCTGTAGGTGATCCAATCGAAGCTGGTCAAATGTTAACTGCTGGTCAAATTCATCCAAAAGAATTAATCAAAGTTTCTACTGTTGAATCAGTTGAAAATTATATTCTTGTTGAAGTACAAAAAGTTTATAGATCTCAAGGTGTAGAAATCGCAGATAAACACATTGAAATCATCATTAAACAAATGTTACGTAAAGTTGTTATTCTTAACGAAGGTGGTACTGATTTACTTCCTGGATCTCATATTTCTAGAAATGAATTACAAGGTGTAATCGCTGATTGTATTGAAAAAGGAATTGACTTCCCAATTGTAAAACCTATCTTATTAGGTATCACTAGATCATCATTAAAATCAGATTCATTCTTATCAGCTGCATCGTTCCAAGAAACAACAAGAGTTTTAACAGAAGCTGCTATTCGTGGTAAGAAGGATACCCTTGAAGGATTAAAAGAAAACATCATCATTGGTGGATTAATCCCTGCTGGTACTGGTTTAGCATTTGCTGATTATAAAGTGAACGCTGATGTAAATGATGAATCAGATGATGAAGATAACGAATAATTAGATATATATATCAATTACATAATAGGAGGCTAAAGCCTCCTATTTATAATATTAAGTAAAATTTAATTGGAATATTAGATTTTTTTATAAAAGTGTGATATAATTATATAAATTTATTTGATAATGGAGATTATATGGAAAACAGATTTAAAGAATTTACAATTTTAATTGGAAAGATTGGTAAAAGTATAAAGAAACTAAAAAGTGAAGAAATGAGAGAGTATGGACTTAATAGTCTTCATGTATCTTGTATATATTACTTATATATAGAAAAACCTCTCACATCAAAACAACTATCTGACATATGTAACGAGGATAAAGGTGCAATTTCTAGAGCGTTAGAATATCTTGAGAAAAACGATTTTATTACTTGTGAAGATAATAATAAAAAAAGATATCGTAGTCAACTCTTTTTAACGGACAAAGGTAAAAAAATAGGCGAAATTATTACTGAAAAAATTGAGAACTTATTGGAAGAAGCAAGTAAGGGACTAACTGAAGAGAATAGAACAATTATGTATCAAACACTTTCATTAATTTGTGATAACTTATATGAAATAACTAACAAATAATATGTTAGTTTTTTTATTTACTTATAACTTGTTGACAAATCAACAATTCTTTGATATAATTAACTTGTTGAAAAATCAACAACTATAATAACTAAATTAAAATTAAGGAGAAAAAAATGAGCATAAAAATATTAATAGATTCGGCTTCAGATATATCTCAAGAAGAAGCGAAGAAGATGGGGGTATCTGTAATTCCATTAATAGTGACATTTGGAGAAGAAAACTATTATGATGGAATTAATTTAAGTCCACAACAATTTTATGAAAAACTAGTAGAAGATAATATTTTTCCTAAAACTACACAAATTACACCAATAAGGTATGAAGAAGTATATGAAAATTTAACTTCTAATGGAGATAAGTTATTAGTTTTAACAATTTCCTCAAAACTATCAGGAACATATCAAAGTGCTGTTATTGCGTCAGAAGATTTCAAAGATAAAGTTTATGTTGTGGATACACTTTCGGCAGCAATAGGTGAAAGATTATTATGCGAATATGCATTAAGATTAATTAATGAAGGAAAAGATATTGAATATATTGTAGAGGAACTTAACAAAGCAAAATATGATGTAAATATTATTGCTTTAGTTAATACATTAGAGTATTTAAAGAAAGGTGGAAGAATCTCAAGTACAGTTGCTTTTGCTGGGGAGTTATTATCTATTAAACCAGTACTTTCTGTAATTGAAGGTGAAGTTAAAGTCGTTGGGAAAGCAATTGGATCTAAGAAAGCTAATAACCTTTTAAATAAACTAGTAGAAAATAAAGGAGGTATAGACTTTAGCATGCCATTTGGTGTTTTATGGTCAGGATTCGATGACACAACACTAAAGAAATACATTAAAGATAGTTCTAATTTATGGGTAGAACATGTGACAGAAATCCCTCAACATATTTTAGGCTGCACAATTGGTACATATGTAGGACCTGGTGCATTAGGCGTTGCATTCTTTGGTAAAAACCGAAATAAATAATATTAGATATAATATTATATTATTATAAAATGTTGAAAACTACGTTCTTTTCATGAACGTATTTTTTTTACAAAAATTTCACCTTTGTTAGTTAAAATTTGCTATTGTTTGACTTAGAATGTTTTTTTTAGTATAATAATTTTAAATAATGAAAATATATTATTGATATTAGAAAGGATTTATATGTTTGGATTAAGACCTGATGGTAAAAGACTAAAGAATATTGACCCAATACAAAAGATTATGCCTCATATCATGCCAGCAAGACATGATGGCCAAAACATTGCTAAATACGAAGTAAGATGTGAGCCCTTTGATGTGTTTATTAAAGCAGAAAGAGAGAATGGTAATCGTTTTAATTATATGCATTTAGTTATTGCTGGAATTGTTAGAACATTTGCATTAAAACCAAGACTAAATAGATTCATAATGAATGGTAGAATTTATAAAAGAACTGGTGGTATTTTTGTATCTTTAGTAGTAAAGAAAAAACTAAGTGCTGATGCTGCTGACTCAACAATTAAAGTTCAATTTACTGGTCATGAAAATATTTATGAAGTAAAAGAAAAATTAGATGCTGCAATTAACACGGTTAATGCCACAACAAAAACAAATGGCACTGATAAGTTAGCAAGAGTTTTAACTATTATTCCTAATTTTGTAATTAAAGGTGTAGTTGGGTTTTTAAAATTTTTAGATAAACATGGGATGCTTCCTAATGCGATTCTTAAATTAAGCCCATTCCATACTTCATGCTTTGTTACTAATTTAAAAAGTATAAAAGGTGAGTATATTTATCATCATATTTATGATTTCGGTACAACTGGTATTTTCTTTGCTATGGGTAAAGAAAAAATGGTACCTGTAGTTAATGAAGTTGATTATGTGCCAGAGCTTGGAATTGGCAAAGTTATGAATATTGGTATTGTTATGGACGAAAGATTTTGCGATGGTTTCTACTATGTATCTGCTTTAAAAATGTTAAAAGATTTATTTGTTAATCCTTCTAAATTATGCGAAAAGTTAGATAAAGTAGAAGAAGACGTAACTTTTGATTTCAAAAATAACGAAGCTAAAAAAGCTGCAAAACGTAAAGCAAAAGAAGAAAAAATAAATAATATAGATTAATTATACCAGCTTAATTGTTGGTATTTTTTATGCTTATGATTTATAAAAAACTTTACAATTTATCTTTTGTATTATATAATAAATTATAATGATTATTTAGAGGTTTGTATGAAAACAATTTTTATATCAAGTACATTTAGAGATATGCAATTTGAAAGAGATATTCTAAATAAAAGGATGCTTCCTTCAATTAATGAAATTGCTGATAAGTATGGTGATAGTATTACTCTATGTGATCTTCGATGGGGAATTAATACAAATGAAATGGATGAATTATCCTCAAATAAAAAGATACTTGATGCATGTTTAAATGAAATCGATTCATGTAGACCTTATATGATTGTTTTTATAGGAGATAGATATGGATGGATTCCAGGTGAAGACTTGATGAAGTATACCGTTGAAAACCATTCATTATTAGAACTAGATGATTATAATATAAGTGTTACAGAATTAGAAATTTTGTATGGTACTTTTTTTAATCCAAGTCAATTTGAGAGAACATTGTTTTATTTTCGAAATATTGAGGGCTCTGTTCCAGATTATTATTTGGAAACATATAATGAAAATTGCACTAAGTTAAACAAATTAAAAGAAAGAATTAAATTAAATACTAAAGCAAAAGTATATGATTATAATATTAAGTGGAATGATAAAGATAAAAAATGGGAAGGATATGATTTTTTATCAGATAAAATCACTAAAGATATTGAGAATCTTATGAAAGATGAATGGATTGAAAGTGATAAGTTATCTAATTATGATAAAGAGATAAAGATTAATTTTGAGTATGTTATATCGAATTCAAATCATTTTTATAAAAGACACACAAACATTGATTTAATAAATTATTTACTAGACAATAAAGTTAATTTACTGGCGGTCAACGGAACTGGTGGGATTGGGACTACAATGTTACTCAGTAAACTTGTTTTAGATAGACAAATTAGAGGAAGTTTTGTCTTACCTATTTTTTGTGGATTAACTAAGAATAGTACTAACGATATAGAAGTTATTAAACATATTTTAGAGTTTTTACATAGAATATGTTTTGGTAATGAATATAATTCAAATTATAATGAATTTAATTTATCAATTGATGATTGTAAATTAATGTTAGTTGAAATGTATAATTTGATACGAAAAGAATATTCGGATAAAAAAATTATTATTATAATAGATTCAGTAGAATTATTAGATTATGAAACGATATTTCAACTACCATTTTGTTTACATGCAATTCCTGATAATATTACTTATATTTTAGGAACATCATCAACTATATTTTTTGATAGACGTTTCCCACATATTTCTACTGTTAAAAGTTTAGATTATTTTGATGCTAATAGTATAATTAAATCTCAACTTGCTCATACAAGAAAAGAACTAGATGATGTTGTTATAAAGGAAATATTTAAAAAGAAACATTCTAAGATTCCTCTTTATATTGAACTAATGATTAGAAGGTTATCTCTCATGGAAAAAGATGATTTTGATGAAATTAGTCTAAAAGGTGGAAATATTAAAGCCATAATTGATCATCAAATAAATGTAGTTAGATCTTGCGAAGAAACGATTGAAGAACTTGGTTCGATGGTTATTAGTGTTGCTGGGGCGAAAATAAATCAAATTCTTTCAAATTATGTTGTGCTTTATATAAGTGCATCTAAATATGGTATAAGTGAGAAATCTCTTATTAATATTTTCAATAGAAAAGGATTAGAATGGAATACTTTAGATTTTAAAATATTAATGCAATATTTAAATGGTTTCTTTTTCAAAGATGATGAAGGTAATTATCGCATCAAACATCAATTACTTAAAAATCTATATAATATGGATAGTGCAGATATATATGATGATTTGATTGAAGAATTAGATTATAAATTGAAAGATAAAAAATTATTATATACTGATATAAATGAATATATTAACTATTGTTTCTTTGGTCGTAAATATCGTAATTATGTGAAATTTTTGTTTGATAACAATAATGTTAAAAATGATATTGCTAGAGCTACTTTTGATGCTATTAGAAATAAATTTATTAAAATTTTTAGTGATTTTGAAAAGGAAGATTTGCTAGTAGAATTTATAAATGGAATATTTAAAAATACTCAAACAGAAGAAGAAAAAGAAACATTATTTAATTTTTTCATTACTGAATTGAAAAATGCGTGTGATAATATTAGTAGTTTCTGGAGAATTATGGCATATGCCATTTTAGGGGATTGGGATAAAGTAAATTACTATTACTATTTAGATAAATCATATTCAACTAAGTGTGCATCAGAAATAAATGAAGATGAAGAAGATAAATATTCTATATATTTATTGTATGAAGATTGTGAAAGAATCAATGATAAAATTTATGAATTGTTATCTAAACGTGACAAAGAAAATAATAAAGAAAATAATAATAAATTAATGTTAAGAAAAGAACATTTGATTTCTCCTGAATTACGAAAAAACGAAATAAAAGTTGGAGATAATTTATATTATTTCTTTGATGTCCCTACAAAGGAAGATTGCAATTTATATTTTATGTGTAATGAGTATGTTATTTTAACTTTTTATCGTTCTAGTGTAGGAGATCATTGTACTTACGATGTTAATTATGATGGTGAAACTCTTATTGTTAAAGAAGCTGATTTTTCTCACTATGATCGAGAAACTGATATTACAACATATGTATTTTTAACACCTAAAACTGACAAGATAAATTATAAAATATTGAAAGATACAGAAAGAGGAGCAATTAATTTACCAATCTATTTTAAGATAAAGTAAATTAATTAGTGATAAATTATGAATACAAATAATAAAAATTTATTAGATGATGCTTACAAAAAACCAACAAATAAAATTGAAAGGTCATTTATAACTGTAAATTTAAATAACTTAATATATAATTATGAAATGATTAAAAGTAAATTACATCCTAATGAAAAAATGGCATGCGTTGTTAAAGCAAATGCTTATGGACATGGAGATGTTGTTATTGCAAATGAACTTTACAAAGCGGGTGTTGATTTCTTTTGTGTTGCGACACTTGAAGAAGGTATTAATTTGAGAAAAACACTTGGTGAAAAAGTTAATATTCTTATTTTAGGATATACACCTTGTGATTATATTGAAGAAGTGGTATATTATGACTTAATTCAAACTATTACATCTCGTGGATATATGGATGAACTTTATAAACATTCTAAAAACAAAATTAAAGTACATTTAGCAATTGATACCGGAATGAGTAGAATAGGACTACAAATTAATGATAAATTAGAAAAAAACATTAAATTTGCATTTGAACATTACAATGTTAATGGTGTATTTACGCATATTAGTTCTGCTGATTCCTTAATTGATGAATTGTCTGAATATAGTCAAAAGCAAATATTGCGTTTTAAAAGTGTTTATGACAAATACAATACTTATATAGAAAACTTCCATTATAAGAATAGCGCCTCAATTATAAGGCAATTTGAACAAATTGGAAATATTGTAAGACCTGGAATTATACTTTATGGCTTAGCTCCAAGTTACGAGATCAATGATTTAATGAATTTAAAACAATTAATTGAGTGGAAAAGTGTAATATCATCTGTAAGAGATATTCCTGAGGGAACACCTATAGGGTATGGTAACACATTTAAGTCAAGTAAGAATATGAAAGTTGCGACTATTTCAACAGGGTATGCTGATGGTTATAATAGATTACTATCAAATAAGGGGTATGTACTAATTAATGGCAAAAAGGCAAAGGTTGTTGGAAGAATATGTATGGATCAATTTATGGTAGATGTTACTGATATAGATGATGTTCATTCGGGAATGCTTGCAACATTGATTGGTAAAGATAAAGATGCTGTTATTACTGTTGATGAACTTGCATCTTTATGTGATACTATAAACTATGAAGTGGTATGTAGTATCTCAAATAGGGTTAAGAGATTCTATATTTGATGAAATATAGATAATTGTAATTTAAAGAATAGTGAAAAGTACAATGTGTTAAGCAAAAGACCCAATCATGACAAGTAGTACTTTATGATGTATAATTTGTTTAAAATAAGGAGGTAAAAAATGAAAAAAACTTTTAAATTAATTATTTTATTAATAATTTTTGTAATTACTTGTACATTATCAGTAAGTGCATATTATTATGAACCATGTGTGTCGTCATATGGATATTTTACAGATTTTTATGAAGATGAAGAATTTAGTTGTCATGTTAGTAAAACAGTAGACTGGTATGAAGAGGCATATATTGCCCCAAATGTAGGAAGTGATATTGAAGATTTGAGTTGTTTGGCTACTTTACAAAATGATGAAGTAAGTACATCATTTAATACATATAATGGTTATAATAAATATGTTTATGCTTCAGCAAGACTTGAAGATGATGAAATAATGGATGATGAGAAATTTGGTTCAGTTGCTAATTTAAAAGCATCAGAAAGCTGGTTAACATGGTTTCATGCTGATGTGGTTTCTGGAGTACATCAAGCAACAGTTAGATGTGAAGATACTGACATCGATACAGCACTACCATATAGGTGCGAAGGACAACATTTTTTTGCTAGAATGCCTAATTAAAATATTTATTTAATAAAATACATATAATAAAGTATAAAAAAATACAATGAATATATAAA
>CAZHQU010000040.1:0-10048 GCA_964534245.1 uncultured Coprobacillus sp. | reverse complement strand
TTTTTAAATATTTTCTTAATTAATTCATTTGTGCTTGTACTAGCACCACTTACTATTCCAATTGTTAATGCTATCCAGATGTTATCAGCATAAGTTAATACTTCCTTATTTGTATAGAATATAAGTATACTTAATAGCCCTCCTGTAATAGCATGAATAACAACTAATAGTTTCTTACACCATGATTTGTTACTAAATAATACTTTATAAATTTCACCTACTAAGTAACTAATAATTACAATAATAGGGATACTTATATAATCCATAATCATCACTCCTTTGATTTTTAAATAAAGTTTCTAAATTCATAAATAATTAGATAAACTTAAATAGGTATTAATTTAATAAATACTCTTTTCTTTTTAATTAGAAACATAATAGATTTTCACCTCCTGCACATATAACACGGAAAAAGGAGGCAAAAAAGGTTGACTTTTCAAAAATAAATTTATGAAAACGTTTTTATATATATAAATTTAAAAAGCTGTTAGTATAATAACAGCTCGAATCTAATATAAATTGTAATAATTAAGTGTTTTTTGTCATTTTGTAATATTAACTAAAAAAAATAAAAATGTAGACCTAAGCCTACATTTATTATTTGTATTTATCAATAATTTTCAAAGCTACATCAGGATAGTTGGTTACTATTCCATCTACTTTCTTCTTTGTAACTTTTTTCATTATTTCTTCATCATTTACTGTCCAAGCATAAACCTTTTGATTTTTCTTATGCATTCTCTTTACAAATCCTAATAGTAATAATCTGTAATGTGGTGATACCGCATCGCAGTTTGATCTTTTTATTTTAGCTTTTGGGAATATTTCACCAAATCTACTGAAGATACCATACTTAGGATATTGTGCACCTATTAAAAGGATTGCATATATATCTTTGTTTATTTCTTTGACTTTCTTTATTGTTTTCTCTGAAAATGATCTAATATAGAATTCATTAACATCTAGTACACTTAATATTAGATTAACTATTTCTTCTTCATAATCTTCTTCTTTGATTTCAATATCTAGAAGTATTCTTCCTTTGTATTTTTTTAGTACATCTAATAATAATGGCATCTCAAACCCTTCTTCCCTAGTACTTTGAATAAGTTCACTATAGTTCCAGTCACTTATTTTTATACCTTTATATGTTGGATCATGAGTTACTATTATTTTTTTATCTTTTGTTTTTCTAATATCAAGTTCAATTGCATCTGATTTTAATTCAATAGCTTTTTCAAAAGCTTTTATTGTGTTTTCATGAGCATATCCTGATGCTCCACGATGAGCTTCAACGATTATCTTATTCATATTTTGGTATACCATATCCTGTAATTGTATAATAATCTAATGAATATGATCTTCTCGCACACATATTAGATGTATTACCTTCTATTGTGTAAACTGTATTACCACTTACTCCAGTAACAATACCAGTATGACTTGCGTCATTACTTAAGAAGAAAATAATATCTCCGCGTTTTGGTATGTAGTTTTCTTTATATCCAAATTGTCCACGATCAACAAACCACTTCATACCTGCTGTGCATCCACAATAGAATGGTATAACATCAGTACTGATACCCGAATTATGAGCACACCATGTTACAAACATTGCACACCATGCTCCATCAGGAATACCATACCAAATTCCATATTTAGTAAGACCATCAGCTGTTTCACGATATCCTATTTGGCTTTCAGCAGTTGCAATTAATCTTTCAATATAATCAACCTCTTGAATACCTTCAATTATAATATCTACTTGGCCTTTAATTTCTTCATTTTCCTTATTTATTGCAATTACTGTTGCTCTACCTTCTGCTTTAGTAATAATATGTCCATCTTCTAATGTATTAATTAAACTATTATCACTAGTTACTAGTTTATAGTTTTCTAAATCTGTTGCACCTAGAATATTAACTTTAATCTTTTCACCAGCTTTATATGTTTCTTTATTACCTTCTAATGAAACAATTAATGGACCTTCACCGACTTCACCATTAGGTAGTTTTACATTTGTTAGTTTCATAACATTAACTTCAATAGTTGAAGATAGTTCTGCCATAGATTTTGATTTAACTTCAAATATTGCTTTACCTTCTTTTAATCCGGTAACTACGTTTTTATCAAGTGATGCTATATCTGGAGTTTTATTTATATATTCAAAATCACTAACCACTAAATCATCTATATTCTTAATTGATAGATAAGTCGTACCACCCACAATAATATTAGGATTTAATGCATATGCATTTGGTAAAACATTATTAATCTTAATATCAATTGTGCTATAAACATTTGGGTCACTTGTTAAGCTAACTTTTAATGTAGCAATACCTGCTTTTTTAGCTATAAGTTTTGCACCATCAATTTCTCCTAATTCTTCATCTAAAAGTTCAACTTTAAAGTCAGAATCATTCTTATAGTTTTCAACATAAATTCTTAATGATGATCCAACTGTGACTTCAGTATTATATACTTTAATAATTGGACTATTATCATATACTTGCATTTCTATTGACTTAGAAATTCTTTCATCAGTCTTTAGTGTGTAAGTAATTGTAACTAATCCTTCTCCCTTAGCTACGAACTTTCCATCAGCATATTTAACAACTGATTCATCACTTACCTCAATATTAAACAAACTTTCATCTTTGTAATTTGAGATTTTTACATCAAACTCTTCACCGATTAAAACAAATTTTTTATCAGCTCTAATATTTGGAATCTTTGGTAATATTTCAAATGATAAAGTTCCATAACACTTATTATCTTTATAAATTGATACTTGTGCATTACCAGTTCCTATTAAATATCCAAAGTATTCTTCATCAAGTTCAATTAACGAATCATCATTAACAACCCATTCAAAGTCCTCACGATTATACCCCTCTGGAAGTGTAAGTTCTATTAATGAATCTAAATAGAATTCATCTAAATCACTATAAATAGGAATTTCAGTTTTTCCGGGAACTTTTACGAAGAATGTTTTCATATCAGTTTTGTTCTCTACTTCTGCTTTACAGTAAATTATAACTACAGTATCTTCTTTACCAGGTGTAACAACTCCATCATTAGAAATAATCTCTTTATTTGAAGAAGCGTAACTATAATAAACAATAGTTCCATCAATAATATTATATTCAGGTAGTTCTAAAGTTTCTGTTGTTTCTTTTGGTAAATATATATTATCAAATGCTTTTTCAAAGATATCAGTATTTTCTGTAACGCTAAACCCAAATGTGCTTAATATTAAGTAAAAATAAAATAATATTTTACTCATACTAATCAATCACCTCATACTTTCTAACTTTACCTTTCATGAAAGATTTGAAGTTATGTTTGTCTTCAAATGTAAATCCATTTTTATCAAGAGCAAATGCTGATGATTTATCAATAAAGATAAATACATTATTGTCTTTCTCAACAACTCTTTTTAATGTTTTATATTCACATTTGATTTCCTTAGTCTTTTCATCTCTTATTATTTTTACATCGAAACTATCTTCATTAAAAGTATATTCATATACTAAGTTAAATTCATCATTAAATAAGTTTTCAATTCTTTTGACAGTTTTACCTTTTAAGAACTTATTAAATAAGAATGGTATTGCTATTAAAACAACTGTAAATATTATTGCGAATATATAGTTTTTAATAACAGCTAAAATAACAACAAAGATTGCAAGTAACACTTCATAGATAACTAATAAATTATTGTAATAATATTTAAATACAATATCATTACACAATAAATATAAATTCTTTGTAATTGTGGTATTATTCTTCATGTTTTACCCCACAATCAGTATATACCATTAGTCTTACATCTTTATTAACTAATTGATCTTCAAAGTATTTAATAACATTATAATTATATTTTGTAAAGTGTTCGTTTGTTGATGTAACAATAATCACATTTGCATTTTCTTTTAATGCAAGTGGAACTGAATATAATGCATTTTGATATGTTGAAAGAGATTGATTTTCTTCAATAACAAGTTCTTCAGGAACATTTTTACTGACCAAATATTCTTTCATTTTTTCTGCTTCAGACGCATTTACTGCTGGGTTAGCGTATCCACCAGATACAATTAACTTATCAACCATTTTATTATTATATAATTCTAAAGCAAGTTCTAATCTTTTAACCATTATATCTGTAAAAGATCCATCATTATTAATTCTATTACCTAAAACTATCGCAACTTTCATACTTCTCTCCATTTCATAAATTGTATAGTTATGTATATTGTATCATTTTTTTGTGTAAATGTAAACGTAATCTTATAAATCTAGTTTGACAATTATAACCAAAAATGTTAATATTTAACTATAATAGGAGGTTAAGTTATGAAAAAGTTATTAGTTATTATTGATATGGTAAATGGTTTTGTAAAGGAAGGAGCTTTAGCAGATGAGAAAATCAATAAAATAACTCCGAACATCATTGATAAAATTAATGAATTTTCAAAAGATAGTTTACCGATTATTTCCTTTAGAGACTGTCATAAAGAGAATGATGTAGAGTTTGAAACATACCCTCCACATTGTATTAAAGGTTCTTCAGAAAGCGAATTAATCGATGAATTAAAACCATTTGAGTCATTATTTATTGATATTGAAAAAGATACTACTAATGGATTTAATACTGATAATTTTAAAGATTATATATCTAAAAATACATTTGAGGAAATTGTTGTTACTGGTTGTTGTACTGACATTTGTGTTGAAACTTTCGCTATTTCCCTTAAAGACTATTTTGATAAAAATGATATTTTTACTAAAATTATAGTTCTAGAAAATGCTGTTTTCACATTTGATTCTGATACTCATAATGCATTAGAAGTTCATAAAAACTCTTTAAAAACAATGAAAAAACATGGAATTATTATAAAATAAAATTCTTTAATAGATATAGTAAAAAAGCATAAATAGACTTCATCTCGAAGTCTATTTTTTCTATATACTATATTTATCTTTTTATATACTTTTTATTATCTAGCACCTTTATCATATGGCACACCAGCTGCTTTTGGTGACTTTGAATGTTTAGATGAGAAGGCTAAAACAAGCATTGAAATTATATACGGAAGCATTTTATAGATTACTACAGGTATTCCAAATGCTCCAGGATACACTATTGCTATTGTTTGGAATAATCCGAAGAGAATTGCTGAAAAGAGAATTTTAAATGGATTCCACTGGCCAAAAATCATTACTGCTAAAGCTAAAAATCCAAATCCAGCAACTCCATTTTTAAAATCCCAATAGTTATTACTAGGAATAACATAAGCTAGGCCTCCTAAACCAGCAAGTACACCTGATAAAATTACACCTAAATACCTTTGTTTATAAACATTAATTCCTACTGAATCAGCAGCTTGAGGGTGTTCTCCACACGCCATTAATCTCATTCCATATTTAGTTTTATATAAAAATATTCCTGATATTATTAATATAACTACTAAAAGAATTGTAAATATATTAATTTGGATTATTCCTGTTTCTCCAAAAATATAAGAAAATCTATCGTATTTAATCTCTGAGGATGGAGTTTGAGTATATATTCTTGCAATGATAATTGCTAGAGCAGTGCTTAAAATATTAAGGGCAGTACCTGTAATAGTTTGATCGGCTTTAAAAGTTACACAAGCTAAAGCAAGTAGTAAAGAAAATATCATTCCCCCAACAATACTACTAATTACTCCACCTAATACTACAATAAATCCACTTGCATTATTATTAGAAAGTATTGATGAAACAATAGTCCCACATAATGCTCCTATTACCATTATCCCTTCTAAACCTAAATTAACTACACCACTTCTTTCTGAGAACATTCCCCCAATTGCAACAATCGCTAGGATAGTGGCATAGATTAGTGTATACTGAATTACTAAAATAAATGTATCATTCATATGCTCTATTCCTTTCTCTCAATGCTAAGTGTATTAGCTAAATCTTTATTTTTAGGTTTTCTTTGCATTTTAGAAATCATCATTTTAATAAATAATGAGAATGCGCATAAATAGATAATAATAGCAGTTATTAAATCAGATACTTCTTTACTATAGTAAGTTGTATCTAAATAGTTTCCTCCAATTGAAATGTGAGTAATAAGCAGTGATGCAAAGATTGCGCCTATTGGGCTTAATCCCCCTAAAAACGCCACAGCAATTCCGCTAAATGCAATTGTTGGTAAAACAGTTTGTTTAACTGGCGAATAAACTTCATAACCTGTAAGATAATAACAAGCAGCTCCTAGACCAGCTAAAGCCCCAGATATTCCCATTGTAACTATTATGTTTTTTCTATATTTCATACCTGAATACTCCGCCGCATGTTTATTTAAACCTGTTGCTTTAATTTCATATCCAAATTTAGTTTTGTTTAAGACAATACTGACTACAATTGTAACTACTATACCAATTACTAATGCGTAAGTAACATATTTATAATTAAATAAATTTTCAAACAAAATAGGAATTCTTGATATAATTGGTATTTCTTTTACTTCTGCTAAATCCTTATTAAACATTATATTAAGTTCAGCACCTGAAACATAATTCATTAAATAAAGTCCAATCCAGTTAAACATAATTGATGTAATAACTTCATTAACATTGAGATATGCTTTAAATAGGCCTGGAATAACTCCCCATAATGCTCCACCCACGCAAGCAAGTAATATACACCAGTACCATGATAGTTTAAAAACAAATACTCCAATTAACGCAAACATTAATCCTATTACATATTGACCAGGAGCACCAATATTAAATAAACCACATTTATAAGCAAATATTATTGATAAGCTTGATAATAATAAAGGAATAGTTTTTAATAAAACTTCACCAATTCCTTTTTCCCATTTTGCGGCGTTAAACCCACCTTTAAGAAGTTGTAAGATAGCTACACCTGAATGATTAATATCTGTAAGCATTATAATTATTGTACCAATAACTAAACCCACTATAACACATACAACTGATGAAACAAATGTTTTATAACCATCAGATTTCATCATTACATTCATACCACTTTCACTTCTTCCATTCTTGCAAAAGAAATTCTTAACTGGCAAAAACATTTTTCTTAAAAATCTTCTAACATTATCCATTTACAGTACTCCTTTTTGCTCCAGACATATATAATCCTAACTCATTACGAGTTACCTTTTTAGGATCAAATTCACCAACAATTTCACCTTCGTAAATAACAAGAATCCTATCAGATAAACTCATTACTTCATCAAGTTCTAGTGACACAAGTAAAACAGCTTTACCTTTATCTCTTTGGTCTACTATCTTTCTATGAATATATTCAATAGCTCCAACATCTAATCCTCTTGTAGGTTGAACAGCAATCAATAAATCAGGGTCTCTATCTATCTCACGAGCAATTACTGCTTTTTGTTGATTACCACCAGACATTGATCTTGCTTTAGTGATTGGTCCTTGATTACTTCTGACATCATATTGCATAATTAAATCTTCAGCATAATCTCTGATATTTTTATTAATCAAAAAACCATATTTAGTAAACTTACTTTCAAAATACTTTTGTAAGATTAAATTATTTTCTAATGAATAATCCAAGACTAATCCATGTTTATGTCTATCTTCTGGAATTAAGCTAACACCAGCTAATGTTCTTTTTCTAATGGTATCATTAGTAATATCTTTTCCATTTAAATAAACTTTACCAGATTTAATTTTATCTAATCCGTAAATACCTTTAGCAAGTTCCATTTGCCCATTTCCATCTATCCCAGCAATACAAACTATTTCACCAGATCTTACTTCAAAGGAAACATTCTTTACGATTTCACTATTATAAGAATTAATACATAGATTATCTAGTTTTAAAATCGTTTTAGCTTTTTTACTATCTTTCTTTTCTATAAATAAATTCACTTTTCTACCAACCATCATCTCTGACAAGCTTTCTTTTGTTGTATCTTTTGTATTAACTGTTCCTATGTATTTGCCTTTTCTAAGAATTGTTACTCTATCAGCAACAGCCATTATTTCATTTAGTTTATGTGTAATGAATATAATTGATTTCCCCTCTTTTACTAAGTTTTTCATAATATTCATTAAATCATTAATTTCTTGAGGAGTTAACACTGATGTTGGTTCATCAAAGATTAATATATCATTATCACGATACAACATTTTGAGGATTTCAACTCGTTGCTGCATACCAACGCTTATATCATCAATTTTAGAATCTAAATCTATTTTTAATCCATATTTATTTGAAAGTTCTTTTATTTTCTCTCTTGCAATATTTCTATTAATAATTCCATACTTACTTGGTTCTGACCCTAGTATTATATTATCTAGAGCACTAAATACTCCTACTAATTTAAAATGCTGGTGAACCATTCCTATTTTAAGATTTGTGGCATCATTAGGATTATGTATCTTTACTTCTTGTCCATTCTTTTTTATGACGCCTTCATCAGGTTGATATAAACCAAATAATACACTCATTAAAGTAGATTTCCCAGCACCATTCTCACCTAATAATGCATGAATTTCACCTTTACGAAGACTCAAATTTATTTTATCATTAGCAGTTAATCCTGGAAATCTTTTTGTAATATTAATCATTTCAATTACATATTCACTCATTTTATACTCCTTCCTAAAAAACAAAGGTTAGGAAATACCCTAACCAAAAGTGTATATTATTTTAATGAACCACCAAAGTTATTTCCTCGTTTTTTAACATTATCTCCAAGGAAATCTTCAGGAGACTTTGTTGTGTCTGCTGAAATTTCGATTTTACCATCTCTAATATCTTTAATAGTTGCGGCATACATCTCAAGTGTATACTCTTGCATTGTCCATGTATCTTTTGGTAAACCAACATATTCTTTTTCATTATCTGTTTTTAATCCATAAACTATTTCTTTTCCGCCGTTTTTCCATTCACCATAGAAATCATCTAATGCTGTATCAGTAGCATCAGATAAACCTTTAATTGCTGAAGTAAGTACTTTGACTTCAGTGACTGTTTTACTTTGGTCAGAATCGACTCCTATTAATTTTCCATTTTCTTTTGCTTTGGTTTGAATTGCACTTACTACTGATGTATAAATTGCTCCTCCACAAGCAAAGACTGCTTGACAACCTTCAGTCATCCATGCTTCCATTGCGGCAGTTATTGTATTATCTCCATAAAACTGACCACCATAAATATACCATAAGTTAACTTCTTCATTAAGTTCCTTAGCCGCATCACTAATACCTTGAATATAACCATATCCAAATCTTTGAACAGCAGGAACGGCCATACCACCTAGAAATCCTAGATTTCTTTCACCATTCTTTACAGCAGCATATCCAGCTAAATATCCAGCTTCTTCCTCTTGAAATATAATACATATAACATTTTCACCTAAATGAGGTGTATTACTTGGATTCTTTAATTCAGTTTGATTACCAGATTCATCATGATCATAAAAAGCATCTAATACATCAGCCTTATTAACATCTAATGCTATAAACTTAACATCAGGATATTCATCTTGAACTTCATAGATAACACTTGCGAAAGTATATCCTGGCATTACAACTACTTTTGCACCCATATCAATTGCTTGTTCAATCTTTGATACTCTTGCGGCATTTGAATCTTCACTAGGTTTATAGTATGAATAAGTTTTTTGATTTTTCTCAGCATAAGCCTTTACAGCTTCCCACGTTGCTTGATTAAAACTTTGATCTGTAATAGTACCATAATCAGTAATCATAGCAATTTCATATTTTTCAGTTTTTCCACAGCTAACTAATGTTAGCAAACTAAATACTAATAATAATATATAATGGATATAGCGGATGAATTGGCTAAAGACAATGTGGTATAGATCTTCCTTGACTTATGATATAATTATATCCTGATAAACTCATCATGAGTTGAAAACACTGGAAATCAAAAATGCATTGAATACAACTAACCTATGGAACATCAGAGCTTAGCCCAGCCTATGTTACATAAAAAAAGCTGAGTGCTGAAGAATTGATGCTTTTGA
>CAZHQU010000039.1:3969-10177 GCA_964534245.1 uncultured Coprobacillus sp. | reverse complement strand
GATAATAACTACGAAGAGCAAATTCAGATAAAAAATATAAATATGTAAATATATAAAAATAAGATATATAAGATATACAGAAATAAATGTAAATTTAGATAACACGAGGTACTGTCATGAAAGAAAAAAAATACATCTATTCCATTTTTATGAATTATTTAATTAGTGGGAAGTATTATACAAAGAAAAAATCAAAAATAAATGAAGATTTAATTAAATATGTAAAAGAAAAATGCATCTTAAAAGAAGTAGTTTATAATGCTTCATACTTAAGTAAATTACTGATTGTGGGTAATAGTGCAGATGTATTAAATACTTTAAATTCTTTCTTCGAAAAAATATATGAAGATTTAGGGAAAGAATATAGAAGTTGTGTTAAAATTACATTTGTTGAAATTATTGAATCATCCGATGATGTCAATAAGAATCTTGATAAATATAACAAATTCCCAAATAAAAATTCAGAAGACAAAGATTTTACTGATGAGGAAATTGATGATTTAACAAATAATGATAAACCTATTGAAGTTGTAGACTTAAATAAAGATAAAGGTAGCGAAGACGATTCTGATGAAAACGATACTGATAAAGATGAATTAGATAAAGATGAATTAGATGATGAAGAAGAATCTAAAGATAAAGAAGAAAATAAAAGTAATGTATTTTCTGTAGATCATGAGAATGATGATTTTGATGATGATTTTGGATTAGATGATGTTATTGATAAATTATCAGCTTCAAAATATGCAAAACCCGAAGACAAAGACGAACCAATGCGTAATGAGAAAGCTAGAATACTTGATAGAATTGATAAACTAGTTGGTTCTGATGAATTTAAGAAATATGCAAAAGATTTATTAAATATGGGCCCAAAGATTAAAAAATCTAATACATTAAGTTTATTTAAAAACTTAAGCTTAATTATTAGTATCAATGAAGGATATGGTTTATCAACATGTTTAGAAATTCTTAATGATTGTTTAGTTTATACTGGTTTATTAGATTCATATTCAAAGTATCCAAGAGAATTAGTTATTGAACCTAACCGAGATAAGGAAAATCAAGTTGAACTATTTTGTAATCAAACATATAGTTTCAGTAAAGGGTTAGTATGTATTGATATTAGTAATCATATGGACAAAGTATTTACAAAAGCGTTCAATAAATTATTAAGAAATATTTCAAAATTACATGAAAAGAAATTTATTGTATTTAGAATACCATTTGTTGAAAAGAATGTTTTAGATCAAGTTAATAAAGCAATAAATGATATATTATATTGTAAAACTATTACGATTGCGCCATTTAATCAAGAAGAAACTGAACAAATCGCTAAAGAAATGTTATCAAATCATAACTTTACATTCTCTGAAGATGGATTAAAAATATTCAATAAAAAAATAATTGAAGAAAAGAATGATGGTAGATATTACGGATTCCGCACTATTAAGAAAGTAATTTCAGAAATAATCTATACTAAACTTTTTAAGAGCATTTCTGATGATACTGATTCTAATGTAATTAGAGGAAAAGATATTGAAGAAATTTTACTATTTAAAGATATTGATGAGTTAACAGGTCTTGAGGAATTAGATACATTAATCGGATTGGATTCAGTCAAAGAGAAAGTAATTGAAATAACTAATCAGATTAAAGCTACAATTAAATATCAAATGAAAACAAAACAATGTATACATATGAGATTTGTTGGTTCGCCTGGTACTGGTAAAACTACAATAGCTAGAATTATAGGTAAAATATTGAAAGAAAATAATGTATTACGAAATGGTAATTTCTATGAAGTTTCTGGCAGAGATTTAGTTGGTAAGTACATTGGACACACTGCTCCTAAAACAACTGAAATTTGTCGTGACGCATATGGATCAGTATTATTTATCGATGAAGCATATACATTATATAGAACTGAAGACAATGGAAGAGACTTTGGACTTGAAGCTATAGATACTTTAATTGCTCAAATTGAAAATCATCGTGATGATATGGTTGTTATATTTGCGGGGTATAAAAAAGAAATGGATTTATTAATGACTAGTAACCCAGGTCTTGCTAGTAGAGTACCTTACGAAATCGAGTTCCCTAATTATTCTCAAGAAACATTACATCAAATTCTAGTACGCATGATTGAAAAAGATAATATTGAATATGATGAATCATATTTAGAAGAGGCTGAAAAATTCTTCAAACAACTACCAGATTCATTTATTGAATCAAGATCATTTGGTAATGCAAGATTTGTAAGAAATATATTTGAAAGATCATTAAGTAAATGCATTACTAGATGTGAACTTGCTAAAGTGAACATTAAGCTTATAAAAGAAGATTTCATTAAAGCAAAGGATGAAAAGGATTTTGAGATTTTAAATGTTAATAATAAAAAGATAAAATTAGGATTCTTATAAAAAAGAGCTTCTTTATGAAGCTTTTTTGATTTTTTGTCATTATCTTTAAAAAATTATGTAAAATAAGAATATTTTAAACATTGACTAGAATCATTTTTTGTAGTATAATAAATAAGGCGTAAAATAAATTATTTAATTAATATGTTTTATCAAAAATAATAACGGAGGTAATGAATGAACAAACTAAATTTACTTAGTGGAATTCCAGTTGGCGTATTCATACCTGTTCTTATATTATGCTTAGCGTGTGGATGTTTTGTAGGTTTCTTAATTTTAAGATATACTTTTAAGAAATCTGGTAAAGATGCTAACAAGATTATTGAAGATGCTAAAAAGCAAGCAGAAGATAATCGTAAGAAAACTGTTATCGAAACAAAACAAGAACTTTACACATTAAAACAAGAGTCAGAAAAAGAAATCAAGCAATTAAAAATTGAAGCTGACAAGGAAATCAAGGAGAAGAAGAAGTCTGTTAATGATTTAGAACAAAAATTATTACAAAGAGAAGAAAGATTAGATAATCGTAGTAACAACCTTGATAAACGTGAAGAAGGCTTAAATCAAAAAGAACAAAAAGCTGATTTATTTAAGGCTGAGTTAGAAAAAGAAAAACTAAAAGTTAATGAGTTAATTGAAGAACAGAACAAAAAACTAATTGAAATTTCTGGTTTAAGAGTCGAAGAAGCTAAGAAAATTATTCTTGAGCGTATCGAAGATGAAATGTCTGAAGAGATTGCAGTCGTTATCAAAGAGGCTGAAGAGAAAGCAAAGATTGAAAGTAGCAAAAAAGCTAAGATGCTTTTAACAAATGCAATTCAACAATATGCTAGTGAAACTGTTAGTGAAAAAACGGTATCTGTTGTACCACTTCCAAATGATGAAATGAAGGGTCGTATTATCGGTAGAGAAGGACGTAACATTCGTTCTATCGAAGCTTCTACAGGTGTAGATTTAATTATTGATGATACACCAGAAGCAGTAGTTGTTTCATGTTTTGATCCAATCAGAAGAGAAATAGCTAGAAGAACATTAGAAGCTCTAATATCTGATGGCCGTATTCAACCTTCTAGAATTGAAGAATTAGTTAACAAATTCAGAAAAGAATTAGATAACGAAATTAGAGAAGCTGGTGATAAGACAGTATTCGAAGTTGGTGTAGGTAAGATGCATCCTGAAATGATCAAGCTTATTGGACGTTTAAAATATCGTACAAGTTATGGTCAAAATGCATTATCACACTCTAAAGAAGTTGCATTTATTACTGGTAAATTAGCAGCTGAGATTGGATTAAATGAAACTGTAGCACGTCGTGCTGGTTTATTACATGATATTGGTAAATCTTCTGACCATGAAATGGAAGGAAGCCATGTAGATATCGGTGTTGAACTTGCCACAAGATATCGTGAAAATCCTGTAGTTATTAATGCAATCGCATCACATCATGGTGATAAAGAACCAACTGATTTAATTTCTCAATTAGTTGCGGCTGCGGATGCTATTTCTGCTGCTCGTCCTGGAGCAAGAAGTGAATCAATCGAAAACTATATTAAACGTTTAACAGCATTAGAAGCTATTTGTGATGAATTCAAAGGTGTTGAAAAATCATATGCTTTACAAGCTGGTCGTGAAATTAGAGTTATGGTTAAACCAACTGAAGTTGATGATAACTTAGCTCATAAGTTAGCTCGCGATATTCGTATTAAGATTGAAAATACTTTAACTTATCCAGGAACTATTAAAGTTACTGTAATAAGAGAAACTAGAGTACAAGAAACAGCTAAATAATATCTAAAAAGATATAACAAAGACTAATATTAAGATTTCTAGTATTCCTAGAAATCTTTTTTTCTAGATAATATTATTTTAGATATAATAAAATATATAAGAGGTAAATATGAAAATATTATTTGTTGGTGATGTTTTTTCAAAATTAGGTAGAAAAGCATTAGAATACAATCTAAAAAAAATTAAAGAAAATGAAAAAATAAACTTTGTAATTGTTAACGGAGAAAACATTTCTCACGGCAAAGGAATGAATGAAGGTCACTATTACTGGCTACTTAACCTTGGTGTAAATGTTGTAACATTAGGTAATCACTCTTTCCAACAAAGAAGCATCAACAACATAATAGAGGATGCTAAATGTTTGGTAAGGCCTTATAATTACATTGAAGAAAAACCTGGTGTAGGATATGTTACAGTTAATTACAATGGTATTAAAATTACTGTTATGCAAATGCTTGGACAAGTGTTTATGGCTGAAGAAGCTACAAACCCATTCCATGCGACTCAAGAGTTATTAGACAAAATTAATTCGGATATAATTATTGTTGATTTCCATGCGGAATCTACTAGTGAAAAGATAGCGTATGGCTACGCATTTGATGGCAAAGTCACAGCAATCCTCGGTACTCATACTCATGTACAAACAGCTGATGAGAGAATACTAGACAATGGTACAGCATATATATCTGATGTTGGTATGACAGGACCACTTAATAGTGTAATTGGAGTAAAGAAAGAAATCATTGTTGATAGATATATAAATGGTGGAAGACATAGATTTGATCCCGAAGATGCAGGCTTAACTCAGTTCAGTGCAATAATTTTAGACATTGATGAGAAAACGCACAAAGTGACACACATAGACAGACTACATGTGATAGAATAACCCCTGCTAAGGCATAAATTTTATAAGTGATGAATATAATTTTATGACCAAGACAGGAGGAAAAAATGGATATTTTAAAAGTTTCATCAAAATCAAGACCAAATTCAGTAGCAGGTGCATTAGCGAACGCCTTTAAGAGTGAGGGGGTTGTTGAAATACAAGCTATTGGAGCAGGTGCTTTAAATCAAGCAATTAAATCAATTGCAATAGCAAGAGGATATGTTGCTCCATCTGGAAAAGATTTAGTATGTATTCCAGCATTTAGCGAAATTGACATTGAGGGCGCAGAAAGAACTGCTATTAAAATTATTGTAGAACAAAGGCGTTAGTTAATAACTAAGTCGATAGAATAGATGAAGTTGTGTAATGCAATTTCATCTTTTATTTAAAAAAATTATTGACATATATACTAATCTAATGATAAAATCTAATTACAAGAAAAGAGGGTTAGTATATTAATAAAATATAATACTAAACAATATATTGTTTACAAATGGAATTTATAAAAATTAAATAAATATAAAAATAAACTCTCTATTTCATTTATAGGGAGTTTTTTGCTTATAAATATTATAATAGAAGGAGGTTATATATGTCAGAAGGATTTAGAAATTATTGTAAGTTTGTAACGTATGATGTAGGTAGTGCTGGTACAATACATATTAATACATCAAAAGAATATGCAAATATGTATATTACAATACCGGTTTTTAGTTCGAATTACTCAGATCCAGTTAATATTAATCTAATTTTTTCTTATAATGACAAAGAATTGAGTACTGAATTCGGAAAAGGCATGAGACTAGATTTATATAAAAAAATACATTTAATAGATAGTAATTTTTCAACTTTTTATTCGGATGAGAATGATTTTTCTCAAAAAATCTATACTCATGTTTCAAAAAATGACACTAGAACTTTTTACTATAGTATAAATTCATCAGATTATTTTGTAATAGATAGTAGTTATGATGATTCTTTTCGTTATATTGACTTAAACGATAATGTTATTATTTATGAATGTATTGATCCAATTTCATGGCAAAGTGGTTTTAAATATAAATACCCTTCAAAAATATATTCTAAAACTGGTGATTATTTAAAATATCAAATAACT
>CAZHQU010000039.1:2266-3869 GCA_964534245.1 uncultured Coprobacillus sp. | reverse complement strand
AGCACTAATGAAGAAGCTATATTTATAAAAGATGAAGATACAGGATTAATCTCAGAAATAGAAATATATAGACCGGTTGAAAACGGAAAAAGTTTATATGAGAAGATATATTTAACTTATACAAATGGCTATCTTTCTAGGATTGATAGAGTTATTAATGAAGAAAATTCAATAGCAATTTCTTCAAGTTATTCCTATGATGTATTAAATAAAACTTTTACTATAAAAGATGAAACAACAAAATATAGATTAAAAGTAAATTTTGATAGTTTTGATATAGTAAATACCATTCAAGAAGGATATAATGATACTTTTGATACAGGAAAAGTATATACATTTAACTATAAATCATATGAAGAAACAATTATAACTGATTATAATAATTATAAGGTTTATCATAGATTTAAAAGAATTTCTAACTTAGATAGTGAAAATAATAGATATTATTATTCACTACCTATATTTGAATATGATTCAAAATATAATGTTAGATATTATGAATATGATAATGATACTAGAATGCTTACTTTTGACTCAGGGAATTTTATATGTAATCCATATGTAGCAGACAATGATATTGATATAGATAGAAGTATTCTAAAGAACGGATTCTTTAATTCAGGAGGTTCGTATTATGAATCAGATGGGACTAATTTTATAAGATCAGTACTAGACGAAACATTTGATTATCAAAATAATACTAATGTTGCTATATTAGATAGTAATACAATTAAAATCTGTCAAACAATCAATTATAATGGAATAAAGAATGATTATTTACTATTTGGTGCATGGGGAAGACAAGAGTATAGTTATAGCGATTTAGGAAATGCTAAAATATCGATAAAAATATATAATAAAGAGGAACTAATATATGAATCTGTTTTAAACTATACTGGATACTCACCTAATAATAAATGGGATTTTAGAAGTGTAGGATTTAAAATAGATAATGAGTATGATAAAATAGTTGTTGAATTAGAAACATTAAAACAAGATATACCTTTTATGTTTACAGGTTTAAGTCTTTTAAATAAACCATTTAATGCATCATATGAATATACAGATACTTTTAAAGTCAAAAGAAGAACTAAGTTTGGGTATAATTATGGCTATCAATATGATGAAAATGATAATATAGAATCAAGGTATACAGATTTTGTTGATACTGTTTATCTATATGATATAAAGAATAGAGTCATAAAAGAAACTAAGTCTAATGGACTAAAGAATTTGTATACTTATAATGATAAAAATAATTTATTAACTCAAGTGAAAGTTTTAAAAGACGGTAGTAAATACCTTAAAACTAAAACAGAATATAATGTGAGTTCAAACTCATATCTAAATAATGAAGTAGTTACTAAAGAATATAATGAACAAGGAAACTTTTTGACATATGATAATGATATATTTAAAAGAAGAATAAATTATATTCAAAACCAAAAAGAAGAAAAAAGTAACTATTTATATAATGATTATGGAGATATTAAAGAATTTAAACTTAGTCTAGGAAATAACAGTACAAAAATAAATACTAATTATGATGCAAAAAGACAAGTTGAAAAAATAACTTCACCAAATAATAACACTTTTAAATATA
>CAZHQU010000039.1:0-2166 GCA_964534245.1 uncultured Coprobacillus sp. | reverse complement strand
AGGAGGAAATAATGAATCTAATATACTTTTTAGCATAGGAGAAAATGATTATACAGTTAATTTTAAAGTTGCTATCACTAGTCAAAATAAACTAGCAATAATTATTTTTAATGAATCATTAGAAACTATCACAACATCTTTCACAACCCAAAACACTATAAATAGTAATGAATGGAACTATTTTGGATTAACTTGGAAATATCATTCTAGTGTAGTAGGTGGTAATAAATTTAAATATATAATAAATTTAAATGGTGAAACTACTGAATTCATATCTAATTCAATGTATGCACTATCATTTACAAATGTTTATACTAATTACATAATTGGTGGAAGTTACACAGGAACTACTCTAGATATTCAAAATAAATATCATGGAGATATTACATGTGTAATAATTCCTGAAAACTTTTCTTTCACAGCTAAAGAACTAAATTATTATTATGAGATAACTAAAAATATATATACAAATAATATAGGGAACATTTCTAATACAAGTATAGTTAATAAGTATAATTATAGCTTGTTTTTAAATAATGAAAATGTAGATATATATCCGCTTAATAATAATCTATCATCAATAAAAGGAAATAATTTATATATTGAATGTACAAGACCATTCACGAAATATGATAATGATCCATATTTTGATTTTAATGAACAAATTAATAGATATGCTTATTATGCAAAAGATAGCTTACTTATGTGCAAGTATAATTTACTTGATAACGCGACAATCTCATTAAGATGTTTCATTGAAGAAGCAAAACCAGATAATTACTTATTTGAAAATATCGATTCAAATTGGAACTTAATAAGTTTACTTGTTGATAATGAGATGAAACTAAAAATATTATTTAATGAAGACATTTATGAAACAAATATAGAAATAAACTTAAATGAGTGGAATGATATAATACTTACATGGAAAGCAGTAAGTATATCAGATTTATCTAAAAGAAGAACTTTTAGTTTATATGTAAATGACTTAAGTTATACAAAAGAAGTAATAGATGAAGCAGTATTTAGTGGATTTACTACCTACATTGGTGGCAATAAAGTAAGTGCTGATCTTGCTACATTACATGGACAAATTGAAATGTTATTAATAAGCACAGAGTGCTTAAATACACAAATCACAAACATCAAAAATAGTAATAAAATAGAAACAATAATATATAAATATGATGACTTTGGAATGCTTACAAAGAAAGAAATAAGCAAAGATAATGATTTAATATTAAATTATAATTATTACTTTAATAATGTATCAAAGGATGAGGAAGATGTTAATAATAATGACTTAGTAAATGCAGAGAGAATTGGAACTTTAGTAAGAGAAGAAACTATTGTTTTAAATGGTGAAACATTAGATTATGTATATGAATATGATACAAGTGGAAACTTAATAAAAGTATATGAAAATGATATACTATATAAAGAGTATACTTATAATTATAAAAATGAACTTACTTCTGAAAATGATAGAGTAAACCAAATAAATATAGAATACAATATAGTAAGCAATGGTAATATAAGTTCAGTATATAAAACAAATTATGGAGAAAACTCTAGCCAAGAAGTTTATAGTTTCACTTATTTTAGTGAATATTCAAAAGATATCTTAACAAAAGTCACAAAAAATAATATAATATATGATGTAAGTTATGAAGACTCATTATTTACTAATCCAACAAACATAACAGTAGACAACAAGAATCTAACGCTAACATGGACAGGACGAAGACTTACAAAAACAGTACTTTCTAATACAGAGCATTTAGAATATAAATATAATGATAAAGGTGAAAGAATAAGTAAAAACCTTATTCATTCGATAACAGGAAGTAAAGAACATATATACTATTATGAATCAGGAAAATTAGTTTGTGATATATATACCGATGAAGCAAAAGGAGATACTGAGTATAAGTATTTTGAGTATGACTCAAAAGGAGTACTTACATCAGTAATAATAGATAATACTAAATACTATTATATAAGAGATATATTTAATACAATAATAGGACTAACAGATGCAAGTGGTGCCTTACTAGTAAGATATCATTATGATGCATATGGAAATGTAATTAATATTATTGGTAATACTACACTAGGAAATAATAATCCAATTAGATATAAAGGATATTATTATGATAGTGAAAC
>CAZHQU010000038.1:0-10203 GCA_964534245.1 uncultured Coprobacillus sp. | reverse complement strand
GATATTATTGAAGGAATTAATAGTGGTGAGACTTATAAATGGTATAATGATGTTGAGTACTCAAATTTCAATACCTTTTTCGAAAGTTACGCTATAAATATTGAACATAGCGCTAAAAATGGTGCTGAGTTAATTGACTTTGTAAAAAAGAATATTAGAACAGTAGACATTTGGGTAGATACTGGAAGTAAAGAATATTTACTAAAAGTAGATGAAACAAGTGAAACAATCTATACAAGAGAAGAATCTGATCGTATTGAAATCTGTAAGAGAACTACAGATGATAATGGGAATGATGTATATGAACTATTAGTAATAGATACAGAAATCTCTATTAGAATGAAATATATACCTGATTTACTATATGAGTTTGCAATTGCATATAATAATATCGATAATGTACTTTACTTAATTGCTGATAAATCAAAAGGATATTGGAACATAATATCAACAACTGGTTTCCATTCAACAACTCATCCTGATGGATTAGTATTTGAAAGTGTTAGCTTTGAAGTATTAATGATGAAAGATGAAGGATATTATCAGTTTAGTTATGCACTTGATAGTGAAGGCTGGGCAAGTAAAGACATAAATACTGTCACATTAATAAGTAATGATGGTAAAACAGATTTAGTTACAATTGGAGCAGGAAATGCCGTTTTATATAATACAGGTGTAAGAGGAATAGATCATATTGAAATAACAGCACCTAAAGAAAAAGTTGGTGATTATGATCAAAATGATAGATCTGAAAAATATGTATATATCCAAGACAATGTAGATGAAAAAAATAATCCATATAAAATCTATTCAACATCCGGATGGAAATCAGCAACAGTGGTTTTAGAAAACGGTAAAACATTAACAGAAGGAGATCAATTCTTTGATGGCAACATGGATATTGGTAGAATTGATGTAGGATATGTAGTAGGGTGTGATGCATATGGCACAATACCAATGCATATGATGACAGAAAGTTTAGAAGAAACATTTGACTATTTAGTGGCCTTCCTAAATGAAACAGGAATGACTTTTAGAAGAGATTTAAATACAGTACTAGAAAGTGCAGAATTTGCACTAAAAGATGTCGCAAACTTTAGCGAGTATTTCCAACTAAATGGATATAATATTAATTCATTAGAAAATGCAAAACTTGCGATTGATGCTGAACACAAAAAAATCACTGATTTTAAAGAAATGTATGATAAAGTAAAAGATGTAGAAGTAATCAAAAGAAGAAACCAAAATGATATAGATAGCAATACTTATTTTGCTGATGTTGAAGTAATAAATAACGGAACAATAAGTAACACTGAATTAGAAGTAAGTGTTAATAACTTTGAAGTTCAAGTAGATGATACAATTTTATTTGTTGAAGGTGAAAAATATAAAGTAGTATATGCATTACAAAATGAAGATGGAAGTCTAGTACCAATTAATGCAAGTGGAACAGAAACAGAATTTGTTAAAGGAAAGACTTTTAAAACATCACAAACAGTAAACTTCACAATCCCTCAAATCGAATCAGGAACATATGCCCTTGTAGCATATGTCGCTACAAGCGATGAAGGAATTAGAGTAACAAAAACAATTCCAGTAAGTGGAGACTTTAAAGAAGTAACGTCTACGCAAGATGGAATTAAAATAAGTTTAGAAGCAAATAATACTAATTTAATCGTAACATCAGTTTATGATTTTGATATCTACTTAGAAACATCAGAAAACTTTACATACAGTGAGTTAGTTCATTACATGGGACAATCTGCATACAATCATGGAATGGTTGATGAAAATAGTGTGGAAGTACTTATAAGTGGTGAATGGAAAACTCTTGAAGAAACAGATAAAGTTACAAGTGGCGAGTACAGAATGAAATATATTGTAACATTAGAATCAATAGATTCTCAAACTGGATATGTTTATTTAACAATATCTTTATAATAAATGAATTACTGATAAGTGAGTTTATACTCCTTATCAGTTTTTTTGTTAGAATATATAATTGTAAACAATTGACAATTAAATAAACAAATGTTATAATAAATATACAAATTGTATATTTAATGGAGGGAATATGAATTATATTTTATATCGAATCGAGACATATGGCGTTAAAAACATTTCAAAATTAATCACATGTGATTTTGCAAGTCAAACAGTATCAAATAAAAGAAAAAAAGAACAATCAAAAATAAAGGCAATTTATGGGACAAATGGGGCAGGTAAATCTGCATTTATAAATTCTATTGGAATATATAAAGAATTAAATCTAAATCCTAATTATTTAAGACAAAATGATACTATAAAAAAACTAAACAAAATACTAAATAAAGAAAATGAAAATAATAAAGAGTATTATTTTAGTGTAGTTTATGGTGAAGTTGAAAATGATAAAATAATTAACGTTTATAAACATCAAGTTATAGTTAAAATGAATAATGAAATACCTTATATTTTAAATGAAACATTATCTGTCTTAAAAGATAAAACTATTAATGGATATTACCAAGATATCTATAAAATAGATAATGGCGAATTAAATATATATAGTAACGAATTTGAAAACATTAACAAATTATTATTTGAAAAAACAAAGAATATATTACAATACTCTACTCTTTCATCTTTATTATTTGAAAACAATTTAATCATAATTATTAGAAAGTTTATAAATGACAAAAATATAAATATACTCTCTGATATAAAATCAAAAATTTTATATGCTATGTTAGTTAATAATCATTTTACAAACGAAATTACAATTTTCTTAGATGAAAATGATATACATAACGAACAAGATTTAACAGGATTTGACATATTTATAGAAAAATTAGGAAAGCCTAGAGAAGTATTAAAAAATAGAATTAGTTCAGGTGAAGATTTGATAATTAAGTCAAAAATAGATGAATATAAAAAAAATGTATATAAATTATGCAATTTCTTAAAACTATTCAAACCAGAGCTAAAAGACATAAAAATAGAACAAAAAGAAGACGAATATTTCTATCATTGTAATAAGAAAATGGTTTATGAAAAATATGAAATTGATACTGATTATGAAAGCACAGGCATTAAAAAACTAATGAAACTATTTTCAGCAATTGAAGATGTTACCAAAGGTAAAATAGTATTTATTGATGAATTAGATTCTAATATTAATGGAGTTTATTTAAATAAACTTATTGAATATTTGAATTATTCACAAAAAGGTCAACTATGTTTTACACTTCATAATTTATATCCTATGAAATATCTATATAAATATAGTAATGCAATAGATTTTATTGGTGAAACTGGAAGGGTTGTATCATGGGTAAAGAATGGAAATTACAGACCATATGAAAAATATCCAGAAGGTATGATTGAAGATTCACCATTCAATATTGAATCATTTGACTTTATAAATGTATTTGAATCTGAGGAGGATTAATTAATGCAATTAATCTTTCTTTTTGAAACAAACAGTAGTAGCAAATCTGATTATAAATATATAAGAAGTTATTTATTAAAAGTAGGGATGAACAGAAGATATAAGTTTTCACCAATTTATTTAAACGGAAAAGGTAACTACAATAAATCTGAAAAGAAAATAAACTCCTTAATAAAAGCTTATCAAGGCGAAAGCAAAGTTTTTATGTTTGTTGATGTAGATTCAATAACATTAAATTATAATCAAATTCATTTAAATCAAGAAATTATCAACTATTGTGATGCAAAGCAATATGAATTAGTTTGGTTTAAAAGAACAATTGAAGAAGTTTTTTGGGGAGAAAAAATATCACAAAATAAAAAGAATGAAAAAGCTGACGAGTATTTAAGAAAGAATAGGATTACTAAGATAGATTTAAGTATTTTAAACAGGGAAAAATATGAAAAATTAAAAAATGGCGAAAGTAATTTAAAATACATTTTTGATAAGCATTTTTTATAACAAAGAAAAATTGAAAGTGAAAAAGAGAATTAAAACATTAAAAAATAGGGGTAAAATTCATAATTTCTAAATCTTATACAATGTATATATTATAAATAGCAATAATATTTATTTGTATTGATAAACAATTTTATGTTAAAATATTGATAATCTAATAATAGTGCATAATTTTTAAGTAATGGAGGTATTAAAATGATTCAAGGCTTAGGAAGCATAAAATTTTTAGGATATGAAACAAATGTAAATAAAGAAAAAGAAATTACATGGTTTATTACAACAGATATAAAGGATTTTGTTGAAATGATTGCATATGATGAATTACCTTTATATTATCATGATTTCTTTGATGAGTTACAATATGACTTAATTAATGAGAAAAATTTAGAAGGATACATTGATAGAGTATGTGAATTAACAAATAAAGATTCTCAAATGAATAAGTCATTGGTAGATTTAAAAGAAGATTTATTAAATGTTGTTAAAAATCCAAATGTTACAGATTTTAGAAAACTATTAGATAAATATAATAATCATTTATCATTAAATGGTGAACAAACTAAATATCTATACTTTAATAATATAGATAGAGCATATGAATATGTAAAGAACAATTATGATGTAGAGGATCTAAAGCTTTTAGAAATATTTAATTAAAAATAAATTAATATTTACAACTAGACGTTCAACACAGTTTGTTATATAACAATACTTGTAAAAAACTATGTTTTAAAGGTTAATTATTACTCAAAAAATCTTATATTCATTAGATAACTTTTAATCATAATAGTTATTTACTACTCTAGGGATCCGGTAACTTTTGTTATTTACATGTATGTTTGAAAAAAGGTGAAAATAGAAGAATAATTTACATATATAATACTTAATAAATAAAATAAATTTTATCAGAAGTATTAAATCATTAAATAAATACTTAATAAGAAAAGGAGAAGCAACAATGAAAAATGAAATAATTAATATTAATTTATATAATGACATAAAACAAATATTTCAAGAATCTAGAAAAATCGTTGTTACTAGTGTAAATATTATAATGTTAAAAACATACTGGGACATTGGTAAAAGAATAGTTGAAGAAGAATAAAATGGTATTTTAAATTCCGACTATGGAGCAAGACTTTTAAAGGAACTTTCAAAAGAATTAACAAAAGAATTTGGAAGAGGATTTTCGAAATCAATTTATTTAGTATGAGAAAGTTTTATATTGAATATCAAAAATTCAAGACACTGTCTGGAAATTGAGTTGGTCACACTATTTGTTACTATTAGCAATATCTGATAAAAATGAAAGAGCTTTTTATGACATGAATGAGAAAACTCTTTATTTAATAGCCAAAATGCCAAACAGTGTTCAGCAAATTTAATTAGTCACACTATTTGTTACTATTAACAATATCTGATAAAAATGAAAGTTTTTTTATGAGCATGAGTGTGAAAACTCTAATTGGAGTGTTAGCATTAGAACATTAATATAATAAAGTTTTTTTATCGAGTATCTAAAATTCCAAATATAGTCTGGAAAATTGAGTTGTTTGTACTATTCGTTATTATTAACACTATCTAATAAAAATGAAGTAGTGATAAAATATGTTTTACCAGAAGGACAAAATCAAGTGTTTGCATCTAACTATATGTTATATATACCAACTGAAGAAGAACTTCGAAAAGAGATACAATTAGAAAAAGAAATAATAGAAAATAAGAAAAATGATTAAATAATATGAATTATATGAATATAAGTGGCAATATTTGTCGAAATATAGTATACTATATATAGTAAATTATATCTAATAATTATTGTTATATCAGAGGTGTTATATGTTAAATGTTAATGATTACGTAATACATACAGAAAAGTTTGGCCTAGGTATTATAGAAAAAATTAATCAAGATTTTTTTGTGGGAAACTTTTATGAATATGGAACAAAGAAAATCGTCAAAAAAAATGATGAAAGTGACTATTTAATAAATCTAGATGAATCTATCGTATCTTTTATACTTAATGAAAATAATTATAGTAATAATTATTATTTAATCGAAAAAGGAAAAAACTATTTTAAACAAGGAAAAGTAGTAGATATTACATTTGCAAAAGATTCACTTACTTCAAATGTACTTGGGACACGTACTTATAAAGTATTACTAAAATTTGAAAATAGTAAAATTAAAAATTTCAAATGTTCATGTCCAGTAAATGGATTATGCAAACACTGTGTAGCAGCCCTTTTTGAAGCCCAAAAACAACTTTTAATGTTACAATCTAAAACTGAATTTAAACAACAAGAATTAGATTTAGGTCTTGATGAAGATTTAGATATTAATTTTGATTATGACCACACTTCATTTTTGGATTTTTATAATGCATTTAATGATTTTAAAGAAAACCATTCTAATAATGTTTATAATTATCTAAAGAAACTAGAAAATAATACTGATATAACAATTGAGTTACAAGAGTTTCTATTAACAATACCATTATTATATAAAGAAACAGCTCGTCAAACAACTGATTATTGTGATAGTATTACACTATCTAGAAAGTTAAAGAAAACATATTTAGTTATTAAAGATAAAATAAAAGAACATAATAGAACTCAATACTATTATTTTAGAGTATGTACACCTTTTACATATAGATATTATATTATAAATGAAAACTATTTAGATTTAATAAATAACATAGTTGGTAATTCATATAAGAAATTAGTAAATTTCTTGGTTAGTGCAGATATTCCTAAAAAGCATGGATTACTAACTAACTTTGCTTATGTATTTTATGATAATAAAATATTTGATAATACCTTTATATATTTAAAAGAAAACCTTAATGAAAATGAATTTCATAAGTTATTAGATAAAATAAACTTAAGTAATCTATCTGTAGACTCATTAATTCAAGTTTTTGATAAAGATAAAATATTAGATATTGCAATGAGGTCTTCAGATATATATCTATTTAAATATATAATAAATAATTATAATGAATTTATTAAAATTGACAGAAAGAAGACAATTCAAGTATTGGCTTATTCTAAAGGATTATATTCAAAAGATTTATATAATAAGTTTATAGATACCATAAAAGATGAACTTAATGTTTATTTAAATTTATACATATGGGATAAATTTTATATGATTCAAGATGAGAAAGAAATAGACATTAAAGAATTAAACAAACATTTCACATTTAAATATATTATCAGAGAAGAATCTAATGATGTATTAATAATAAAACAATTAGTGATATGTAGAACGGAAATTTTCTCAGTATATGAAAGAGTTTTTGATGATCGACTAAGTTCAGATTATTTTTCTGGTGAATATCTATTTAAGATAAATCAAATGTTTGATGAAGGCTTGAATTATGTTTATGGAGAAGAATATCATAAAATACTTGAAGAAAAGAAAATAATAGTTTTAGAAAAACGCAAGAAACAATTTAATGATCATTTCAAAAAACATATAACATATTTTAATGAAACAATTGGGCCAGAACCTATTATGCTAGAAGAAGAACGATTGATGGAAGTTGAATTTAATTTTCTCAAGAAAAATGATGAATATATCTTAACATATCGTGTCGGAAGAGAAAAGAAATATGTAGTAAAAGATGTTTTCGAATTTATGAGAAATATTTTTAATGGAAGATTTGCTGAATATGGTAAAGGTTTAGCTTTTTATCACAATATAGAAAACTTTAAATCTGAATATCGAGATCCGCTTATATATTCACTTGAATTATTAAATGAAAATTCTAAAGGAAAAGAGAATAAATTAGATATCTATAACTTTTCAAGAATTCTTCTTAAATTAAAAGGTCTTAAAATCAATTATACGGATAAAGAGTATTTAGTCAGACTTAATAAATTAGACTATAGAGTAAATATAGATAACGACTATAAATTAAATGATAATTATGAAAAACAAAAATTACTTTTGTTATTTGATTATGGATTTTATTTAAATACTGATGAAGGAACAATTGATATTGTAACAGATACAAAGGAGAATACTCAATTAGCTCTTTTCATTAATTATTTCAAAAAAGAAAGTATTAAAGATAATATTAAATCATTTAAAGAAGTGATATATAGTAGATATAATCATGTAATTGATGTAGATAATTCCATTAAAGAAAAATTCAAATTAAAAGAAATTTTCATTAAAGCATATTTTGACTATAACAATAAATCAATAACAGTAAGAACTGAAATCTTTAATGATCAAAACAAAGCAATAACTGAAGCCGAAATTGAAAAGAATTGTTTTACAAAATATAATAAATATTTAAATTATCTAAACAATTTAGGTTTTATAAATGGAGAATTAAAAGAAAATAACAAAATATTAAATTTCTTTGCTATGGACTTTACTGGACTTAAGAAATTATGTAGTGTATATTTATCCGAAACAATTTCAAATAAAAAGATTGAAGTATTTAATAAGCACACTATTGTTATTAACAATAAAAGTAATGTTATGGAAGCTTTTGTTGAGGATAGTATTTATACAGAAGAAGAATTATATGAAATATTAAAAGCATTAAAACTAAAGAAAAAGTTTATTATTCTAAAAGGTGATAGAATTGTTAGACTTGATAATGATGAAGCAGAAGAGTTTAATGAAGCAGTAAACACATTAAAACTAGATAAAAAGAATGTGTTAAAACCTAAGAATATACCTGTTTATCAAACTATTAAAGCAGAAGCTAACTTAAACAACATTAAATTAGATGAATATGTAACTAAAATGATAAGTGAAATTAGTAATTTCAAAAATTATGATGTTAAATTGCCTAACCTTAATGCAACATTAAGAGAATATCAAATAGAAGGTTATAAATGGTTAAGTATCTTAACAAAATACAATTTAGGCGGAATTTTAGCTGATGATATGGGTCTTGGTAAGACATTACAAATGATAGCCTTATTGAAAGCAAATAGAGTAAATAAACCATCATTAATTGTGTGCCCTAAAACATTAATTTTCAACTGGAAAAGTGAGTTTCAAAAATTTGATAACAAACAAGAAGTAGTTGAAATATATGGATTATCTAATGTTAGAGAAAAAATAATTTCTAATATAAACTATGAAGAAAATACAATTTATATAACTTCATATGATTCATTAAGAAATGATATTGAATTATATAATAAAGAATTTAATTTTCTTATTTTAGATGAAGCACAAGTAATAAAAAATGTTTATGCAAGTAAAAGCATTGCAGTGAAGAATATAAAAGCTAATCATCGCTATGCTTTAACAGGCACTCCTGTTGAAAATAACATAATTGATTTATGGAGTATATTTGATTTCATAATGCCAGAATACTTTGAAGAATTATCTGAATTTAAATCACTTTATAATACTGATGAAACTTTCGTTACAAAGGTTTCAAAACGTATTGCTCCTTTTATATTAAGAAGAACTAAAAAAGATGTATTACATGATCTACCAAGTAAATATGAACAAATATTGACGATATCTATGAGCAATGAACAAAGAAAAGTATATGATGCATATAAACTTGAGGCTCAAAATGTTTTAAATAATGGAGGAAGATCATTTGATATTTTTCCATATTTATTAAAACTAAGACAAATATGTATTGATCCTAGTATGTTTGCTGAAAACTATAATGGATCGTCTGCTAAAATGGATGCTTTAAATGAATTAATTGATGAATACATTCACAGTGGTCATCGAATATTGATATTCTCACAATTTGTAAAAGCGTTAGATATAGTAAAGAAAATGTTAGATGAGAAAAACATAGAACATTATTATTTAACTGGTGAAACAAATGCCAAAACTAGAATAGAATATACAAAAGAATTCAATGCGAATGAAAATATTAAAGTATTCTTGATATCATTAAAAGCCGGAGGAACAGGACTTAACCTAATAGGTGCTGATACAGTAATTCATCTAGACCCTTGGTGGAATCAGGCTGTAGAAGATCAAGCAACTGACAGAACTTATCGTATAGGTCAACAAAAAAATGTAGAAGTTATTAAATTAATTTGTGAAGATAGTATTGAAAAAAGAGTAATTGAACTCCAAAATACAAAAAAGGATTTAATAGATAAATTAATTTCAAATGATGATTCAAGTATTACAAAATTATCATTAGAAGATCTAAAATTCATATTAAAAGAATAATATATATAATTAAAAAACTGATAACAATTTGTTTGAGTTGTTATCAGTTTTATATTAATTATAATATATTAAAAAAAATAGTTATTTTGACA
>CAZHQU010000037.1:0-10212 GCA_964534245.1 uncultured Coprobacillus sp. | reverse complement strand
ATTAGATTTTATCATTAGATTAGTATATATGTCAAGTTAAATTTTTATTAATATATAAAATTATATTAATACATCTTTGAATACTCTTAGAACATTCTTATAGAAAATCTTTTCAATTTCTTCTTGAGTGAAACCTTCTTTTTCAAGTTCTTCTTGTAATAAATATAGTTTATCACAACTGTTCATTTCTATATTACTACCTATACCATCATAATCTGAACCTAATCCGATACAATCAATTCCAGCTAAGTTTTTAATGTATTTTATATGTTTTACCATATCTTTTACATAAGCAAAATTGTTTTCTTTTACATCATTAACAAAATCAGCACAGTAATTAATTCCCATCACTCCGCCTCTTTCAGCAAGTTTTAAGATCATATCATCTGTCATATTTCTAACTACTCCACATACTGATCTAGCATTTGAGTGACTTGCCACAAAAGGTTTTGTTGTGTGTTCTAATACATCATAGAAGCCTTTATCTGATAAATGTGATACATCAATGATAATACCTAATTTTTCCATTTCTTTTACCATTTCAATACCATATTCAGTTAGTCCATCAGTTGTGTTTGGTGTATGCATATCAGGTTTTCCATCTTCGCTTTCTTTAAAATTAGGAAAACCAATTCCATTTTCAAAGTTCCAAGTAAGGGTAATCATTCTAACACCTAATAAATATAAATTTCTTAAGAATGATAAATTTCCTTGTGTTACTCCACCTTCTTCAATAGTTAACATACTTGACATATAACCATTTTTCATATTGTTTTCTATATCTTCATAAGAAAATACTGGTCTAATAATATCCATATTTTTTGATATTTCTTGATAGTATTTATCTATCATTTTATTAACATATTCAAATGGTCTTTCTACCTTTTGATAATGAACAAACATCGCAAAGCATTGTAATGCATAATTACCTTTTTGCATTCTTTCTAAATCTAAATGGCCTTCTGTTTTTAATAAAGGTTCATTACTATACATTAGTCTTAAAACTGTATCACAATGCATATCTATTACTTTATAATTTTTATTTTCACATGAATTTTTCATAAATTAGTCTCCTTATATGAATTAAGGCCCATAAATGAGCCCAATTCAAATTTTTGTTATTTTATAAATTATTCGTTATCTTCATCATTGTGATGGCAGCATTCACAGTGGCATCCATCTTCTTCTTCGTCGCATCCACCACATTCATCACAATCGCAATCGCAGTCAGAATCTTCAGCATATGCTTCGAATACATCAGATAACATTTCCCATTCTTCATCAGTTTCAACTGGTGATAATTCGCCGATGCCTTCTTCAGTTGGAACATAAGAAGCAACACCAACTTCTACTTTTCCATCTTCATCTTCGCATCCTGCAGGGATAAAGAATACATAATCTTTTTTGAATTCTTCAGAATGATATGTGAATAAGATGTCACATAAGACTTCAGAACCATCTTCATTTTCAAATACTAATTGATTTTCTTTTAAATTTTCCATTTTAATTACCTTACCTTATATTTTTATTTATATTTATCGCTTTTGATCTAAATAAGTTTGAAGAATAATAGTTGCTGCAAGCTTATCTACATTCTTCTTTCTTTTATTACGACTCATATCAGCTGATAACATTATAACATCTGCTTGACGAGATGTCAATCTTTCATCGATCATAATTACTTCAAGTTTTGTTGCTTTTTCAAGCATTCCTTTAAATTTTAAACAATATTCAGCTTGTGGGCCAATTGTACCATTCATATTTTTAGGAAATCCTAAAACTATTTTATTAACATCATTTTCTTTAATGACTCTTACAACCTCAGCCAAAGCTGCATCTAAATCTTGTTCTTCAAATCTAAATGTTCCAACAGGATTAGCAATAATTCCTAAATAATCACTTAAAGCTATTCCAACAGTACGATTACCTAAATCTAAACCAATTACTCTCATAGTTTTTCACCAATAAGCTTCTTAACTTCTGCTAATGCTTCTTCAACTTTAGTTTCATCTTTTCCACCAGCTTGAGCGTAGTCATCACGACCGCCACCGCCACCTAATGTGATTGTTGCAGCTTTTTTAACAAGTTCTCCGGCTTTTAGATTAGCTAATTTATTCTTACAAATAAATACTACTTTTGGTGAGCATACATTGCAAGCGAAGACAACAGAATCGCCAAGTTTATCAGCAAGTCTATCTACTAAATCTTTTAATGCATTTACATCTAAGTTTTCAACTTTAAAGATTAAAACATTTTTATCATTAATAACATAAGCTAGTGGTAAGAATGTATCTATACCGATAACATTACTTTCACGTTTTAATTTTGCATATTCTTTATCAAGTTCTTTAACTGCTTCTCTTAATTTAGCAAGTTCATTCTTACATGCAATTATTGATTTATATGAACCATCAATAATTGTCTTAGCAATATTGTTATAATCATTACTGTTTAGTTTAATGTTTTCATTTTTGGCAGTTTCTAAAAGAGCACATGCTTTATTACGTAATTCTTCGATATCTTTTTGATATATTTTTGTAGATTCAACTACAGCTTCTTTAACATCTAAGTCACTACCAGTAACGCATTCAATTCTAAAAATACCAGAGCCTTTGCTTTCAACGCCTAAAATAGCAAGTTTATTAATATCTTTAGTATTAGCTACATGTGTTCCACCACATAACTCTTTAGAGAATCCTATTGTTACAACTCTAACAACATCTCCATATTTTTCACCAAAGACAGCTTGAACACCTAATTTCTTAGCTTCATCAATTGGAAGTTCAGCTATATCTGTTTTACTATTTTTAGCAATTTCGTTATTAACTAAATCTTCAACTTTAATTAATTCTTCATCAGTTGGTAAAACAAAATTGTTAAAGTCAAATCTTAACGATTCACTTGTAACACTTGAACCTTGTTGCTTAACGTGTGATCCTAAAACTTTTCTTAAAGCTTCGTTTAGTAAATGTGTTCCTGAGTGATTTGAAGCAGATTTATTACGTAACTCTTCATCAACAGTTAAAATCACTTCATCTCCAACTTTTAGTTCAACATCACCTGTATCAACTAGTACAGCATGTTGTGTGTTTGGTAGTGAGAATGAGTCTAAGACATTAAAGTCATTTCCTTGATAGCTAACGATACCACTATCTCCGATTTGACCACCACTTGTTGCATAGAATACTGTATTATCAAATGTTAATACAAGTTTACCTGATGCATTATTTACAAGTTTACCATTTGCAAATATACCATTTACTTTGCTTGTACAAGTTAATTTATCATATCCAATAAATGAAGATTCTTCTTTAAAGTTTAACATATCTTCATTTTGTGTATTCATTGAGTCTTGTGCATTACGAGATGCTTTAGCCTTTTCTTTTTGTTTCTTTAGTTCGCCTTTAAATCCTTCAATATCAACACTCTTACCATATTCAGAAGCAACTTCTTCTGTTAATTCAATTGGGAATCCAAATGTATCATATAATAAGAAAGCAAATTCTTTAGAAACAACATCATTATTATTGTTGATATAATCAATTAATTTCTTTTCACCAACTTCAAGAGTTTGTAAGAATTTTTCTTCTTCAAGTTTAATTAATTTCTTAACCATTTCTTTTGTATTTTCTAAATATGGATAGAAAGGATTCATGATTTCAGATACAACATCAACTAATTCATACATAAATGCTTTCTTCATACCTAACATCTTACCATAACGAACAGCACGACGTAATACACGTCTTAATACATATCCTCTACCTTCATTAGATAATGTAGCACCATCACTAATAGCAAATGTTACACTACGAATATGGTCAGCAATTACTTTAAATGCCATTTGACCTTCATATTTAACGCCAGTCATTTCTTCTAATTTATTAATTAATGGCATAAATAAATCTGTTTCATAATTAGTTTCAGCATCTTGGAAAATACATACCATTCTTTCAAGACCCATACCTGTATCAATATTCTTACTTGGAAGTTCTTTATATTCACTTCTAGGAGTGCCAGGTTTTGAATTATATTGGCTAAATACGATGTTCCAGATTTCAATATATCTATCATTAGAAATATCTTCTTGTAATAACTTAATACCTAAGTTTTCTGGATCATATTTAGGTCCACGATCATAGAATATTTCACTATCCGGTCCACATGGTCCTTCACCAATTTCCCAGAAGTTACCTTCTAATGGAATAATATGATCTGGAGCAACACCAAGTCCTGTCCATAATTCATATGATTCTTTATCATCTGGATAAATAGTAAAATATAATTTATTTACATCAAATCCATACCATTTTTCACTAGTTAGTAATTCATAAGCCCAAGCTAAAGCTTCTTTACGGAAATAATCTCCAATAGAGAAATTTCCTAACATTTCAAAGAAAGTATGATGGCGAGCAGTTTTACCTACATTATCAATATCATTTGTTCTAATTGCCTTTTGAGCATTACAAATTCTACGATTAGTTGGCACTTCACGACCATCAAAATATTTCTTTAAAGGTGCAACACCCGCATTTATCCATAATAATGTTGGATCATTTACTGGTACTAATGAAGCACTTGGAAAAACTTCATGTCCTTTACTTTTCCAAAAATCCAACCACATTTGACGAACTTCATAACTTTTTAAATATCTCATAAATCTTCTCCGTTTATATCTATAATTACTGGTATAATAATTGGAGATTTCTTAGAAAGTGATTTAACAACTCTGTTGCAATTGTCTTTGATTTCACTTTTTAATTCATTCCAATCTAAATCTTTATATAATTTTTTATCAGATAAAACTTTTCTTATTGTTTTTTCTGCTTTATTTTCTACTCTTTCAAATAATTCATCTATATCATAAAGTGATAGAAATCCTTTTGTATAGACACTTGGACCTGATACAATCTCACGATTTCTTACATCTATATTAGTAACAATAATCATTGCTCCTTGCTCAGATAATTGTTCACGATCTTTCAATACGATTTCATTGATATCCCCAACAATTGAACCATCGACTAATACATCAGAGACAGGAATTTTATTAGTTGATTCTAATAATAATCCATCTTCAAACTCAAGTTCAATGCCATTATCAACTACTAATACTTTATCTTCACTAAAACCAGCTTCCACAGCAATATTCTTATGAGCATATTGATGACGATATTCACCCATTACTGGGCATATATAAAGTGGTTTAAGTATTTGATATAACATTTTTAAATCCTCACTATCAGCATGAGAACTCTTTAATATATTCCTTGATATATTAATAACCTTACAACCCGTTTTACTTAATTGGTCTATTGCACGAGTAGCAATTTTCTCAGTCCCAACAACAGGAGGACAAATTGTTACAACAGTATCTCCTTCAACAAGTTTAATTAATTTATCTTGATTAGTCATCATTCTTTGAAGCATAAAATATGGTTCATGTCTTAACCCTGTAATGATGATTGCTAAATCATCTTCAATATTTTGATTATTTTCATCTAAGAATTTTAAATTAACAAGATTTTCTTGAGGTATTTTCAAATAACTTGTGTTCATCGCAACATTAATAATTCTTTGGACTTTACGTCCAATAATTGCAATTCTTCTTCCGTTTTTTACACACATATCAACAACTTTTTGAATTCTGTTTAAATCAGAAGAATACATTGCAAAGATAATTCTTTTCTTAATTTGTAAAGCTTCAGTTACAATATGATTAAAAGTATAATCATTTTTATTTCTATTAATATTATTTACTCCTAAGCTTTCTGGGCATAAAAGTAATACATTGTTTTTAGCTATTTCACTTATTTTATTAAATGAAGTTTGATAATTAAAATCTTTTGTGAAACTAAAAGAAAAGTCAGAGGCATAGACGATTGATCCATCTTCTGTATTAATTGAAATGCCTAGACTTTCAGGAACGCTATGTGTTGTATAGAAAAATGATACTGAAACATTATCATAAGTTAAGGTTTTATTATCATTAATTCTAAATAACTTGAAATTTGATTTATCAATTCCTTTATCTTGTAATATTTGTTCAACTACAGAAATAGTAAAGTGTGATCCAAAAACAGGAACGTGTACAGCATTTAATAATTCAACAATTGCTCCACAATTTTCTTCATGTCCATGTGATAAGAAAATACCAATAATCTTATCTTTATTTGAAACAAGATACTCAAAGTCAGGCATAACTGCATCTATTCCATACAAATCTACACTAGGATACTTTATTCCTGCATCTAATATAAATATTTTTTCATCAACAGTTACTACATATAAGTTTTTCCCGTTTTCCCCAAGTCCACCTAAGGCACAAAACTTAATTTTACTCATGTTTGATATTCTCCTATATAATATACATATTTTACCATATTTACTCCTAAAAGTAAAGAAAGTAAGTTCGACAAAATATTTAAAAAGTGGATTGCTCCACTTTAATCACAACATTTCTCAAATGAATCACATAAAGTTTGTTGTCTGCACTCGGCATTTACACCGCTAATGCGAACATTTTCCTTAACACATAATTCATCATGATTATATTTACACTTAACACAGTCACAATTAATGCTTAAATGTTCATTAGCTTCACTTATTGTACCAAACTCAACATTATGATCTTCATTACTTGATAGTTTGAATGTTCCACATTGTGTCTCACTTTCATGAATTGCCTTTTCACCTTGAACATGAATACGATTACGTAAACAATATTCTTTAGCATTATACATACATTGTTCTGCACTACATTTTAACTTTGGCATATTATTTCCTCCTTGTGTATTTATATTATATCCCAAATTATATATATTATTTACAAAATGTTTAGCCTTTAATTTTTCCAAAGAAAGATAAAATAAAAGCAAAGAATATTGCTGAAGTGATTCCCACATTTACATTTTTAAATATACCAGTAAAAATTCCCATAAATCCATTTGCCATTACCTCTTCTTGAACACCATGACACACAGCATGACCGAACGATGAAATTGGTAGCATTGCTCCCATATGAGCAAAGTCAATTAATTTATCATAAATATTATAAAAATCTAAAAATGCTCCAATTAAAACAAATAAACAAGTTACATATATAGGCATAATTTTAAACTTATCCATTATAAACTGGCCAATTGCACAAATTAAGCCGCCTACCAAAAAAGCTTTAATTATTATCATATATTGTTCACCTCACAATATTCTAGCGTTATTGCATGACATATTCCTGGAATTGATTCTTTTTGAGAAAGTATTGTTGGGTTCATAAGTGCTCCTGTTGCACATACTAATACCTTTTTATATTCTTTATTTTTTAGTTTTTCAAAAATTACAGCCGCAGTAACAACAGAAATGCATCCACTACCACTTCCTCCTGATAACACTACTTGCTTATTTCTATCATAAATCATAAGTCCCGCATCTTCATGAACATTTCTAATATCAATATTATCTAGCATAAATAAATCTATTAATAGTTTTGATCCATAGTAAGATAAATCACCAGTAAATATCTTATCATAATCATCAACACTTAAGTTGAAGTCTTCTAAATGAGTTTTAATTGTATGATAACATGCTGGAGCCATTGCTCTACCCATATCTTGAGAATCTTTAATATCCGCATCAACAACTTTACCAATTGTAGCTTTTGTTACTTTAACGTATGATGGAATATCAGTTAAAACAAAAGCACCTGATCCAGTTACAGTTGAGGTAAAAGTATTTGCTCTCTGCGCACCATATTCATTAGGATATCTAAACTGTCTTTCAGCAGTACAGTTATGACTAGATGTACATACTAAAGCATGGCCTTTAGCATGTTCTAAATAAAATGCAGCATTAATTATTCCTAAAGTTAAAGTAGAACAAGCAGCAAAAACCCCACAATATGGAATTCCTAAGTCTCTCATAGTATAACTACTTACAGCAATTTGATTAGTTAAGTCCCCACAATAAGCAACATCAACCATCTTAACACCAATTTTAGCTTTTCTTAAAACTATTTTAATTGCTTCTTTCTGTAAACACATTTCAGATTTTTCAAAAGATGATTTATCTATGCTTAATGAGTCATAAGAATAATCAAATAGCTTCCCAAGTGGTCCATCTTTTTCCTTTGGACCAACAACACTAGAAGCAGATAATAAATAAACATTATTAAACGTATAACTGCTTCTGCCAACTTTATTATTAGTTGCATCTATAATTATATCTTTATTTATTTGTTTGTTAGCCATTAATTAATACTCCAATATATCTTATTAAGCCTGAAACAACTCCACATAAAATAGAAACTACAATTACGCTCCCAGCAAGTCTAAAGACATTATTTAAAACACCTAATACAATTCCTTCAGACTTTGATTCCATTGCTGAAGAGGTAATTGAATTAGCAAATCCTGTAATTGGAACAATCGATCCACATCCAGCAACTTGTCCTATTTTGTCATATATACCAAGAGTAGTTAATATAGATGCAATAAAAATAACAATTAATATTGTATAATTATTAGCTTCTTCTTTAGGAATCCATTTATTTATAATAACAAATATAGTTTCACCAACACTACATATTATTCCACCAACCAAAAAAGCTTTTGACATGTTTAAAAGTATTTTTCTTTTTGGTTCTTTATACTTTAGTTTATTCATTTTTAAACTTAATTTAAAATCTTCCATTTAATCACCACTAAAACTATTGTTTGTTTAAAATAGGAAAAATATACAAAAAAAGCTAACTATTTAGCTAGCTTTCTTAGTTTTAAAATATATTTTATTTCTCTAAATATAAACATTAGTTGTATAACGATCATTGGAATAAAGGCTAATATAAAAGCATACACTAGTTCACTATTGGATAACTCACTAATATCAAACATTTCATGAAGTGGTTTTATAAATAATAGTGCTAATATTAATCCTAATCCAAATACAATTGATATTACTAAAGTTTTGTTTACTTTCAAACTCTTCTTTCTTCGTGAAAAAATTGAATATCTTCCTCTGCAATTAAAACTATAAAATAATCTGGCAATAGTGATTGTTACAAAGACCATTGTCCTAGAAACATACATATCTTTCTTTATGCCTATAAAATAAGATATCATTGAACAAATTGCAATTAATAAACCTTCAACTAATATTCTTTTTACTAATCTTGAGTTTAGAAGTTCTTCGTTTTGTTTTCGTGGGTATAATATATCTTTCTTGTTATTGTGTTTGTCATCAATACCAATTGCGATTGCTGGAAGACTATCATTAATTAAATTAATGAATAAAAGATGAACGGAAGCAAAAGGTATTGGCATATTTAAAAATGATGTAACTAATACCATGAATATCCCTGCAATATTCCCAGCAATTAAAAACAAAATTGAATTTTGAATATTTTGAAATACTCGTCTACCTCTAACAATTGCTTTTACAATAGTACTATAATTATCATCCATTAATATTATATCTGATGCTTCTTTTGATACATCTGTCCCATTTATGCCCATAGAAACCCCTACATCGGCTTTTTTCAAGGCAGGTGAATCATTAACACCATCCCCCAAAAACCCGACTATATGTCCTTTTTTTTGTAATAGTGTTACAATTCTAATTTTATCATTAGGAGTAACTCTTGCATATATTTTTACATCATCAATAATATCAAGCAAATTTTCATCTGAATAACTATTTAACTCTTCCCCTGTTAAGTATTTATCATTATCACAATATATTCCTACTTTTTTTCCAATAGATAAAGCAGTTAATATATGATCTCCAGTTATCATTATTGGAGTTACGTTATATGATTTACATTCACTTATAGCCTCAATAACATTTTCTTTTATTGGATCTTCTAGAAATACTAAACCTAAAAATTTCAAATCATTTGTACTATGCTCATTACTTTCTTTATAAGCAACTGTTAATACTCTATAACCTTCGGTACTTTTATTATTAATTAAAGTTTCAATATAATTTCTATCTAATAAACTCAAATTACACATTTTAAGTACTTTATCACTAGCGCCTTTAACAAATAAAAAGTTCCTAGAATTTACATTACAAATTACACTAGAATATTTATCTTCTGATGAAAATGGTTTATCAGATATTTTTCTAATATTACTTAAAAATTCTTTTACATTATATTTTGATAAATAGTATCTAAATATAGCTTCATCAGTATTAATGGAATTATTACTTAAGTTG
>CAZHQU010000036.1:0-10241 GCA_964534245.1 uncultured Coprobacillus sp. | reverse complement strand
ATGTACGTACATAATTTTACCAATATTTTAGAGGTGGATACTGGCAAACTAGGGAATAGCTTAAGTTTGTGCATTTACAACTTGAAAAATCAACAAATTTATGCTATAATATACTAGGTTATTATAGACTCAATGCTTATTTTAAAACCTATTTTAAAAATAGAAATTTGGAGGCTTTATGCAAGTTAATAAATTAGATGGAGAATTATTAAAAGTTTTGTTATTTAATGGATGTGAAAACTTACGTCGTAATTATCAATATGTAGATTCTCTAAATGTATTCCCTGTTCCTGATGGTGACACTGGAACAAATATGAAAATGACAATTGAAGGTGGCGTTAATAATGTTATTAACGTTTCTGAACCAAATATTTATGAAATGTCTAAGAAGATTTCTCGTGGTATGTTAATGGGTGCTAGAGGTAATTCTGGGGTTATCTTATCACAACTTTTTAGAGGTTTAAGTAAAGGGTTTGAGGGAAAGATTAAAGTTGACTCAATTAGATTAGCTAATGCATTTGTAAAATCTGTGGAACAAGCTTATAAAGCAGTTATGAAACCTGTTGAAGGTACTATTTTAACTGTTGCTAGAGAAGCTAGTGAAAAGATGAGTCAAATTGCCAACTCTAAAATGAGTATCAATGAATTCTTTAAAGAATATTTAGATGAAGTAAAAGAATCAATTAATCGTACTCCTGATTTACTTCCTGCTTTAAAAGAAGCTGGTGTTGTAGATAGTGGTGCTGTTGGTTATATGTATATTATTGAAGGTATGTATAAATACTTAGAAGATGAACCATTAACAACTGTTGATGCTGTACAAGGCGAAGAAAAACATGTTGAATTCTCTGGCTCACACGAAGAAGAAGTATTTGGTTACTGTACTGAATTTATTTTACAATTAAATAAAGACATTAATATTGAAGAATTTGATGAAAAAGTTATCTTAGATGAAATTATCCCATTAGGTAATTCTATTGCTATCGTTAAAGATGAGGATATCGTTAAAGTCCATATTCATACTTTAACTCCTGGTAATATTTTGAATATTGGTCAAAAATATGGTGAATATATTAAATTAAAGATAGAAAACATGACTGTTCAACATAATGAGATTTCTGAAATCCCTCATGTTGAAGAAGGCGAATGCCCATGTGGAGAAGAACATATTGAAGCTCCTGTTAAACCTGCTATTCGTAAGAAATATGCAATCGTTTCTGTAGGTACTGGTGAAGGTTTATGTGAAATTTTCAGAGAATTAGGTACTGATTTTGTTGTATCTGGTGGCCAAAGTATGAACCCATCAACTGAAGATTTCATTAGAGCATTTGATACAATTAATGCTGATAATATTATTGTGTTCCCAAATAACAAGAATATTATTCTTGCAGCAAACCAAGCTGCTAAGATTTACACTGATAGTAAAGTTACTGTTATTGAAACAAAAACTATTGCTCAAGGATATTCAGCATTAACAATGATTGACTTAAGTTTAGAAATTGATGAAATAGTAGAATCATTAAAAGAAGTAATTTCACAAGTTGTATCTGGACAAGTTACTTATGCTGTTCGTGATACACAAATTGGCGATGTAAAAATAACTAAAGGTGACTTTATTGGTATCAATAATAACACAATAGTTACATCACGCCGTAAACGTCTTGATGCTACAAAAGATTTAATCCGTATTGGTGGAGCTAGTGAAAAAGATTCATTAACTATCATCGTTGGTAAAGATGTTCCTCAAAAAGAATTAAACGATTTAAAGAAATATGTTGAAAAGAACTTTGACAATCTTGAAATCGATGTAATTGATGGAGGACAAGACGTTTATAGTTATATAACTGTTTTAGAATAAAAAAATTAAGGGCAACAAGCCAAATGGCTATAGCCCTTTTATATGTTATGGGGATATTATGAAAAACGTTTTGTTAAGTGATTTAAAATACATACCGGTAAAGTATGTAAGCATATTAAAAAAAGAAAACATTGAAACTGTTGAAGATTTATTATTAAACTATCCAACAAAGTTTGATGATTATACAATCACAAATATGAAAGATGTTGTTCCTGAAACAGCGGTCACAATTGCTGGGGTAGTACAATCTAAAGCAATGGTGCTAAACGCAAGAAGTAAACTTTCTATAATGAATTTTTATGTTGATTGTGATGGAAGAAAAATAAAAGCAACAATTTTCAATCGTCATTTCTTAAAAACAAAAATTAATTATGGTACTTATGTTAGATTAACTGGTAAACTAAAAAATGATATGAAGTCATTTGTGGCATCTGAAATTCATTTTGATGAGTTTAGTGATTATATTAATCCAGTTTTTAATATTAGCAAAATACCTGATGCAAAAGTACTTGAAATGAAAAGAAAAGTATTTGAAGAATTTGAAGATGATATTTTAGATTTCATTCCAAAAGAAATTCGTACAAAATACAATTTGATTTCATTAAAGAGTGCTTTACAATACATTAACATTCCTGAAACAATGGATGAAGTTAATTTAGCAATTAAAAGAATCAAATTTGAAGAACTATTTTTATATCAATTAAAAATTAAATACTTACTTTATATGAGAAAACATTTCCCTCAAGGTGTATGTATTAATTACGATAAAGAGAAAGTAGAAGAATTTATAAATAAATTACCATTTAAATTAACTCTTGATCAAGTTAAATCTAGTCAAGAGATACTTAAAGATATGAATTCTGAATACAAGATGAATAGATTATTACAAGGTGAAGTAGGAAGTGGCAAAACTGTTGTTGCAGCAATCGCCCTTTACGCAGCAATTACGGCTGGTTATCAAGGTGCTATAATGGTCCCCACAGAAGTTTTAGTTAACCAACACTTTAACACATTCACTAGTTTATTCAAAGATATAAAGTTTAATGGAAAAGAGATTAAAGTTGATATCTTGAGTTCATCAATCTCAACAAAAGATCGTAAACAAAAACTTGATGATTTAGCAAATGGTAATATTGATATTGTTGTTGGTACTCATTCATTATTCCAAAAAGATGTTGTATTTAAAAAATTAGGTCTTGTTATCACTGATGAAGAACATCGTTTTGGCGTTCGTCAAAGAGTATCAATTGTTGGTAAAGGTTATTTAATTGATCATTTAAAGATGAGTGCAACACCAATTCCTAGAACTCTTGCGATTAGTGTCCTTGGTGAATCTGATATTTCGATGATTAAGACATTACCTGGTAATAAAAAAGAAGCAATCACTAAATATATTAGATATAGTGAAAAGTCTAAAGTTTATGAACATATGAGATCAGAACTTGATAAAGGACATCAAATATATGTTATTTGTCCAACTATTGAAGAATCTGAAACTATGGATTTACAAAATGCAAATCAAGTTTATGAAAAAATGACTAAGTATTATGATGGTGTTTGTAAAGTTGGTCTAATTCATAGTAAACTTAAGACTAATGAAAAAGAAGAAGTAATGAGAAAGTTTTCAAATAATGAAATCCAAATCTTAGTCTCAACAAGTGTTATTGAAGTAGGTGTTAATGTCGTTAACGCCACAACAATAGTAATTCTAGATGCTGATAGATTTGGTATTGCTCAGCTACACCAAATGAGGGGACGCGTTAGACGTAGTGATGAACAAGCTTATTGTTTCTTAATTAGTAATACAGAAACAACATCATCAATTGATAGATTGAAACTTGTTGAAAACAACAGTGATGGGTTTGTTTTAGCTGAGGAAGATTTAATCAATCGTGGTCCTGGGGACTTCTTTGGTGAAAAACAAACGGGATCAGTTCTATTTAAAATGGCAGATATTGTTTTAGATAAAGAGATTTTTGCTCTTGCTGATGAATGTGCAAATAATGTTATTTTAAGTGATAAGTTATTTAATGAAGAAGAATATAAAGAACTTTACAATATTGTAAATGAAAATTATATAAAAAATAAAGAAATGCTAGACTAAACTTATAAAATAAGTTAAAATAGATTTATAAATAAATATGTTATAAAAGTGAGAGAAGTTATGAATAGTTTTGTTACATCTTTTAAAGAATTATGTAAAAAATTTAATATTAAATATAAAGATGTAAATCTTTATTTCCAAGCCTTTACTCATAAGTCATATTCTAATGAGCATAAAGTCCCTTGCAATGAAAGACTTGAATTTATTGGTGATGCGATTTTAGACTTTTTAGTTGGTGAGTTTATGTATAATACTTATCCAGATATGCCTGAAGGAGAACTATCTAAAAAAAGAGCAGCCTTTGTTTGTGAAGAAGCAAATAAGAACTATTCTTTAAAACTTGGTTTGGATAAAATGATTATGTTAGGTAAAGGTTTAGAAAAAGAAGGTGGAAGAACTAGACCAGCAGTACTTGGTGACTTGTTTGAAGCTTTTTTAGGTGCTCTATACTTAGATCATAAGAATCTAACTGAAGTTCGAAAAATCTTGAAATTAGTTGTCTTTCCAAATGTTTTAGGTGAGAATACTTATCTAAAAGATTACAAAAGTGAATTACAAGAGCAAATACAAGCTGAAAATCGCAAAAGCGTTACATATGTATTGGAAAGTGAAGTTGGCCCAAGCCATGATAAAACATTTACAATTTCAGTATACTTTGAAAATGTAAAATTAGGCGAAGGCACAGGAAAAACACACAAAGAAGCTGAACAACTTGCCGCAAAACAAGCACTAGACAAACTTGCAAAATAGGAGAACACTATGAAAAGTTATTACGATTTATTAAAAGAAGGATTAATTGATTTTGGTAGTAATCTATTAGACAATTATTCTAAATTAGGTTTATCTGAAACAGAATGCTTAATTATATATAAACTATATAAACTTACTAAAAATAATGATTACTGTTTAAATATATGCGAGTTATCAAAAAATATGTCACTTGATTCTGATAGTTTAAGTAGCTTTATTACAGCATTAGTAAATAAAGGCTTCGTTGAATTAAAAGTAGATGAAACAGATGATGCTTTTAAAGAAGAATTTTCAATTGATTTAGCTATAAAAGAATTAGCTTATTATTTAGAAAATGGAGATAAAGTTTTAATTATTGATGAAACTAGTGAACAGATTAAGAAAGCGACAGTTGAACTTGAAAAAATATTCAGTAAACCATTATCCTATTATGAAATACAAGTGGTTAGCAAATGGTTTTATGAGTATAAATATGAATATTCATTAATTGAGGAAGAATTAAAGAAATTAGCATCAGCTAAATATCCAAACATTAATTTAATTGATAGAAACTTAAAAGCAAATAAAAATAATGATTTAACAGATAATGATATTTTAAAACTTCAGGAAGCATTAAAGAAAAAATATGGAAATTAATAATTTATTCTAATTTTGAATTTATTATAACAGCTATGAATGAATTATCAAATATTGAGATATATGAAATATTAAGCAAAATGTTTCCTAATGCTAGGTGTGAACTTAATTATAGAAATGTTTTTGAACTTACTATAAGCACAGTACTATCTGCTCAAACGACAGATGATGCTGTGAACAAAATCACACCAAAGCTTTTTGAAAAATATCCTGATGCTTTTGCTTTAGCCAAAGCTGATATAGAAGATGTTAAATCAATAATAAAAAGAATAGGGTTATATCAAAATAAAGCTACGAATATTATAAAACTTGCTAATGAACTTGTAAATAATTATAATGGAGAAGTTCCTTGTGACTTTGAAAAATTAGTTCTTTTGCCAGGAATTGGGAGAAAAACAGCTAATGTAGTCTTATCAGAAGGATTTAATATCCCTAGAATTGCTGTGGATACACATGTATTAAGAGTATCCAATAGATTGAACTTATTAGATACAGAATCTAAAACATTGGAATACGTAGAAAATCCATATGTTATTGAAACAAAACTTATGGAAATATATCCTGAAGAAATATGGTCAGATGTTCATCTTAAACTATTATTTTTTGGCAGATACTTCTGTAAGGCAAAAAAACCAAACTGCTCTGAATGTTTTAATTTTAAAAATTGTAAATATGACAAAAAATACACCTCTTAAAGTATATAATTATATACAAGAGGTGTTTTATTATGCTTGTTAAGATTTTTGATGAAAGCCACGAAGAAGATTTAGAAGAAGCCGTTAATGATTTTTTATCATATGATGATATTGAGGTTATTGATATAAAATATCAAGTTGCTGTGATGTATGATCATAAAGAGCAAATCTTTTGCTTTTCAGCAATGATTGTATATAAAAAAACTAATGACAAGTAGTCATTAGTCTACAATGATTTTATTATATATATTAATTTAGAAAACCTTGTAAGGTAAAGTTTATCATTCTTTCACAATGTTTCATGATGTCTTCTTTAGTATATTTATTAATATTAGTAAGAAAGTAATACATTAGTGATATTACTCCACCAGTAATATATGCAGAAGCAATGGCTACTGGCATTTTAATGTATTTATCAAGATGATATTTTTCCCCAAATTCGTTAAAAGCATTTTCTAAAACATCCTTAGCAATATACTGAATAGTTGCATTGTCATCATGATGAATAACAGATAGAATTAATTCTCTATATTTTATACATTCATCAATAACTAATTCAATAAATGACATAACTGATTTTTGGATATTCATTGTTAGCGCTGAACCATTTGATTTTTCGAGAAACATTGTAGTTAGTTTTTCTTTTTCATCAATTAAAATATGATAGAATAAATCAAATTTATCTTGGTAATGGTTGTAGAAAGTAATTCTACTAATATTAGCTTCTTTACATATTTGATTAATAGTAAGTTCTTGAATAGAATATTCCACTAATAATTTACCAAAAGCAGATCTAATAGATTTTTTTGTTTTTAGTATCCTTAAATCATTTTTGTTGTTCATTATTTCACCTTCTAGCTGTTTTTGATTTTTGTATGTGTCTCTATAAATTCAATAGACGGTTTTCCAAATACACTTTTTTGATTTTTATATGTTACAAATGAACCTTTTTGCCCAGGGATTTTTTTAACATTCTTTATTAATGTATAATCAACACAAACATTAGTACTACCTTTGTATGAAGAATAATATGAAGCAATACATCCTGTTAGGTATATTAAATCATCAGTTAAGTTTTCCGTTCTTAAGATTACATGACTTCCAGGAACATTTTGTACATGGAAGAAGTAGTCAGTTTTCTTAGCAAAAACATTTGTTAAATAATTATTTTGTATATTGTTTTTACCAACATAAATAAAGTCATTATTTTCAGTAACATAAGTAGTTATATTTGGTCTTGCTTTCTTAGGCCTTTGTAATGATTTTACATTTATGTTTAACTCTTGATATATTTCAACTATATCATTTATCTTAGAATATGATAATTGATCGAGTAGAACATTATAATATAATATATCATTATTTGCTTTTTCAATTTGTTCTTGAATAATTTCAATTGCTCTTTTTGATTTCTGATATTTTTTAAAGAACACATTAGCATTTTGATTAGGAGTAAGCAAAGGATTAAGTTCAATCGTTATCTCTTCATAGTTATTATAATAATCATTTAAGGTAACTTTATTATCACCTTTTTTTACTAAATATAAATTAGAAAGTAGCAAATTTCCTAAACGTTCATAATCTAAATCATTATTAGCTTTATCAAGTTCAGATTTTTGTTTTAAAATTTTATTTTGAATTTTATGAATTTCTTTATTAATATAGTTCTTTAAAAAGATTTGCTCATTATTATTAGCTTCATCTTTTTTTAAAGTCGTATAGAAATATTCTAAAAGATTTGATAATGTATCAAAATATTTTCGCTCGCCTTCTAAATGAGTAATATCAAAAGCATAGAAGTGAGTTTTATTACCTGTAATAATAACAGGTTTTGTCTCTGTACTAATCACTTCAAGTGTTCCTTGAAAGTTTATCTCTCGGAATAACAAAGTACTAACGCCTTGATATTTATTAATTAGAATATCATTATCATCGCATAAATATGGATTTACTTTATCAGAAATAGGAAATTCATATTTTCCTTTTGGTACAATGATTCTATCGTTCTCACTTTCACCAAATGTTCGTTTATAACAATCAATAATTAAATTTTGATCATTAGTTAGAATAATATTGCTATTGCGACCAAAGAATTCTAAATAAAGATTAAGTTTTACTTCATAACCCAAATCATCAAAATGAGTTATTTTAATAATAATTATTCTATCATTCTGATATTGTGATATTTCACTAATGATTGATGATTCTAAATATTTCTTTAAAGTAACATGAAAGTTAATCTTTTGAGGACTGTTTATTAATTTAGAGTTTGTTAGTCTAATATTTTGACCATTACTATTGATACTAATTAATAAAGAATTTTTGTTTGAGAGAGTTAAAAATAAATCAGTAGCAGTTAAAGTTCCTAATTTATTGATTCTAACATTCTCTATATTGTTTATAGTTTTTAGTTCATTAACTAATCTTTTAATGAAAACACCATCAAACATATATATCACCTAATATATTATACCAAAAAAATGTAAAAATTAAAAGTTTTTTATAAAAAGTATTTATTTTTTATTTGATTTGTTGTATAATGTTTGTTATTAAAGGAATTTTTTTAAAAATGAAGTTAAATGAAAAAGGTTTATTAATTGTACTTTCTGGCCCTTCAGGAGTAGGGAAGGGAACGGTTAGAAAAGCATTATTTAATAGAGATGATCATAACTTAGTCTATTCAGTTTCAATGACTACAAGAAGTCCTCGTGAGGGAGAAGTAGATGGTAAAGACTATTACTTCGTAACTCGTGAACACTTTGAAGAAAAGATTAAAAACAATGAATTGTTAGAATATGCTGAATTTGTTAACAACTATTATGGTACTCCTATAAGCGAAATAGAAAAGCAAAGGTCATTAGGACATGAAGTTGTATTGGAGATTGAAGTTGAGGGAGCTTTACAGGTTCGTGAAAAAATAAAAGATGCAATATTTATCTTTATTGCTCCACCAACAATGGATGCTTTATATCATAGATTAAAGCATCGTGGAACAGAACCTGAAGAAGTAATTAACCAACGTATAGAAAAAGCTAAGAGAGAAATTCATACGGCATACAAGTATGATTATATTGTTGTGAATGACACAGTAGATAACGCAAGTGATAGAATAATGAATATCATTCGTGCGGAACATGCTAAAACAGAAAGATGCATACATAAATACAAAAAATTATTGGAGGTAGAATAATGAACTCAAATGAAAAAGATGGAATGAGATATCCTTCTATTGACAAACTTACAACTATTACACATTCAAAGTACAAATTAATCGTTGCTGCAGCAAAACGTGCTAAAGATTTAAATCATAATCCTGATTGTGTACCTCAACTAATAGACAAACCAAATAGTGTTAAAGCAATTGGTATCGCATTAGAAGAAGTTGTTGAAGGTAAAATTTTAGTTGTTGAAGCTACTGAAGAAAATGATGAATTTAAATTAGATGATGAAGAATAATGTTTTATTAAATAATAATTGAAATTATATAATGAAAATTTAGAAATAAAAATGCTTATATTTTTATTTCTTTTTTTATTTAAAAATATTTTGACTTTAATAATATTAAAGTATATAATAAAAATATGTTTAATAAAATTAAAGTGAGGTTTAATTATGTTAAAGTTTGAAGAGTTACCAAATTGGTTAGTGAATCTAGAAATTGAAGATTTGGCATTTATAAAAAGATTAATTCTATTTTCTGGTTCACTAAAAGATTTAGCAAAAGAGTATGAAGTGACATACCCAACAATTAGAATTAGAATGGATAAATTAATAGAAAAAGTACATATTTATGATAAAGAAGAACCTGATCCATTTATTGAAAAAATAAAATTATTAGCAATAAATGATAAAATTGATTTAGATACAGCAAAAATATTAATTCAAGAATATAGGAGGGCAAAAGAATAATGTTAATTCATATTGAAATTACTATTATAATATTTGTTATAGGATTAATGATAGAAGTAATTTTTTCTTTATTTGAAAATAAATATCTAATGGCCATTCCTATAACCATATCTTCAATAATATTTATTATAACTAAAGACATAAATTGGTACAATCTAGCTTATCGTCAAGTTATAATATGTTTTATTTCTATTAGTTTAGTCTATGTCGTAAAAGCAATACTTAAGAATAAACGAATTAGTGAAATTGATAAAACAAAAATAAAGGATTTATCATAATGAGGAAATAT
>CAZHQU010000035.1:0-10537 GCA_964534245.1 uncultured Coprobacillus sp. | reverse complement strand
GAACAGAAGGATATGCTAATGCCGTAAGTATATTGAACAATTTATCTAATGAATCTATTATTAATTTATATGAGATTAAGATTTTAAAGGAAAGATTCTCAGAAATTAAAGATGAATTATTAGAAAAATTAAAGCAATTTAATCTTCGCAAGGAAGATTATTTAGATTCCGACAATCATAACAGTTATTTATTCCCACTTATATTATTAACTGAAATGAAGGTTACAGAAGCTTTTCCTATTATCGTTGAGATGTTTTCGGTTAACGAAAGTTACACATATTATTTATATGATGATTTTATTAAAAATGATCTTTCTTCTATACTTTATAATACATATAATGGAGATAACAAGTTATTAGAATCGATGGTATTTAATAAGAAAATAGACGTTCTATGTAGAGTACAAGCTTTAATGGCATATATTAAGTTAGGATCAATTGGAAAGATTAAATGGATTAATTTACTTAACTTTGTTAATAAGATTACTAGAAATATGAATAAAGATGACTTACCTGATGATGAAATTGAAATATTAACTCACACAGCAGTGTTTATTGCTGAAAGTCATATAGTTTCCTTATTAAAAGTTATGAGAAAAATAATAAAATGTGAAAACTTTGACCAAAGTGTATGCGGAGAATATGAAAACTTTATTGATAAGATGTTTACATATGAAAGTGAGAAGTTAGTTTCTAATATAATTGAAGACTATCGTTTTGAAACTAGAGCTTATGTTAATAGATTATATACATTTGAAGAAGAGCATAATATAGAAAAAACTGAAAGAGTATTTGTTGATGAAGAAAAACAAGCAAAGAAAAAAGAGATGATGGATTCTTATTTGGATGCTTGTAAGTTTGTAAAACCAAATATTCAAAAATATGATTTTTGTTACTGTGGTAGTGGAAAACGATATAAGAAGTGCTGTATAAACGAGCCAAATGAAAAATATATTTATAAACCTTTACCAAACTATTATGATTTATTAATTGATTATCCAATGATTGAAAATGATGGTGAAAAGAAAGGTTTAAAATCAACATTTATTGATAAGGCAATTGAAATGGACAAATGGTTTTATAAAGCATTTCATTATGTGCATATTCCAAACTATATTCCTCATGATTTTTATAATGAATCACTTATTAAAGCAGGATATATACTAAATGGTTTAGAGATAGCTTTAGAAATAATTGAAGAAAATAAAATTACAACAGAAGAAGAGTTTAATGATAAGTATATGGTTCATTATGATATAATGAGTTGTTCAAATGCGGCATATAAGATGATACATGATAATAACTATCCTGTTCCTCAACTTAATTCGCGCATAGACAATATGTTTTATATGATTAATTCGAAATTGAAGTAAAGGATGTCTTATACATCCTTTTTTAACGTTTTCATATAAAAATTAATAAAAAGTAATTTAAAAATAATTTAGTTAGTGATATAATTTTATATTGGAGGCGATAGTATGAAAGAAGCTTTTAAGAATATATCTTGGTTCTTCAAACAAGAATGGAAAAGATATGTTGTATGTGCAATTTTACTACTGATTGTATCAATATTACCAGTGTTTCCTGCTCGTATATTAGGTACTGCCATTGATGAAATTGCTAATGGAACAATAACTTCAGAAAGTCTATGGATTTATGTAGGTTTATTATTTTTGATTCCATTAATAACTTATATATTTAATATATTTTATCATTATATAATGAGTTACTTAGGCCATACTTTATCTTATCAATTAAGAGAAAAATATATTGATCATTTATTTGATCTAGATGCTAAAGCATATGATGGATATACAAAAGGTGATTTAATCGCAAGAGCTAGTAATGATTTAAATAGTTTGACAATGCTAGCTACAACATTCTTACAGCATGTTGTTTATTATGTTGTATTAATAGCTTCCGCAGTAACTACAATGATTTCTATAAGCCCTTTACTTACTATCGCATCAGTACTATTTATGCCGGTAGCTATTTTCTTCTTAAATAAGAAAAGATTAGAAAAGAGAAAATATTATAAAACACATCAAGAAATCTATTCAACAATGACTGAAAATGTATTGGAATCAATTGAAGGTGTGAAGACTGTTAGAGCGTACTGTCAAGAAGATGCTGATTATGCGAAAACTAAAACAGCAATAGATAATGATGTTAACTCATGGTGGGTTATTCTTGATTTTGAAGCTTTCTTTCAACCGTTTTTCGAGTTAATATATGCAGTTGCTTATACAATAGCAATATCTCTTGGTTGTTATTTAGTAATTAAAAATGAAATTTCTCCTGGAGATTTAGTGTCATTTTTAATTTACGTAGGAATGCTTTACAGCCCATTAGTTGGATTAAGTAATATATTAAATATTGTAAATAATATTACTATTGCTGATACAAGATTTAATGAAGTGATGCAACTAAAACCGCAAGTTGTTGATAATGATGAATCTGAAGAAATTAAAAAATTTAAAACAATTGAATTTCGAAATGTTAGTTTTAAATATGAAGAATATGAATTTGATGTAATCAAAAATATTAGTTTTGATATTAAGTGCGGAGAAACAATCGGAATTGTTGGTCCAACAGGATCTGGTAAATCAACATTAATTAGACAACTATTAAGAGAATTCAATGTCACAAGTGGATCTATTTATATTGATGGTGCTGATATTAAAGATTACGTAATTAATGATATAAGAGATTTAGTAGGGTATGTCCCTCAAAATCATATTTTATTTAGAAGAACAGTTGAAGAAAATATTTTAATAGGTAATCCTCATGCAAGTAAGAAAGATATGCAAATGGCAATTAATGCGGCAGATTTTCAAAAAGATATTGATAACTTACCATATGGTGAACAAACAATGGTTTCAGAATTAGGTAATTCTTTATCAGGAGGACAACAACAGAGACTATCAATTGCGAGAGCATTAGTAAAAAATCCTGAAATATTAATCTTAGATGATAGTCTAAGTGCAGTTGATGCAATTACGGAAGAAAATATTATAAATAATTTAAAAGAAGTTAGAAAAGGTAAAACTAATATAATTATTAGTCATAGATTTGCTAGTATTTCTAAATCAGATAAAATATATGTTATTTGTGATGGCACTATTACTGATAAAGGTACACATAAGGAACTTATGGAATATAAGAACTGGTATAGTGAACAATACAAAAAACAAATGAAGGGTGATCGAAATGAGAAATTTTAAAAGATTATTTAAAATGATTAAAGGTCACTATCGCTATTTAGTAATAAGCTTAATAATGATTCTAATTATTCAGCTTTTAGAACTAGTATCACCAATTCTGGTTATGAATGTACTTGATGAAGGTTTATCAGGAGTAGAATATCCTTGGGTTATAGTTGAAGAGTTAGGTGAAAAGACAATTGAATTCAATGGTAAATTCTATAAACAGGAAAGACACTTGACTGATGATGACGTTGTTATTGGAGATGCGAGTGTAGTAATTATTAAAAGAGATTATTATTTAATTGAAGAAAAAATTGAAGTTGGAACAAACGAAATCGTTGATGATAAATTATATGTCACAGCAAAAGATGCTGTATTTGTTTATGATACAATTAGAATCGAAAAAGAAAATGTCAGAACGTTTTATAGTCCAATAGAAACAATTCTATGGACATTTATAGTATTAATTGCTATAAAAACACTAGTTAATATAATATGTTCTTTCATTCAAAGAGTTTCAACAAATAAAATAATCAATGGGCTAGCTAAAGATGGAAGAACAATTGCTTTTCAAGCAGTTGAAAGATTGCCACTTAAAGTATTCGAGCAAGAACCTGCTGGTAAAACAGCTTCTAGAATAATTAGTGATGTCGATGGATTAATTAATTTATATAGATTAATTATTAATGTTTTCTTAAGCGCAATACTAAGTTTCATTTTTGCTTATGTGGGAATGTTCTATTTAGATTTTAAACTTGCACTACTTTCATTTATTATTTATCCTTTAGCATTTATTTGGATTAAAGTGTTTTTGAAATACTTAAAGAAGATTGCCGAAAAGGTTAATGAAAGTAGAAGTATGATTACAGCAAAAATTAATGAGATTATTAATGGAATTCATATATTACAAATATTTAACTTTAAAAAGCATATAATTGATGAATTTAATGAAATCAATAACGTTTATAAAAATGAACAATTAAAAGAAGTTAAATTATCATTAGTTGGTGGATGGAATTTACTTAATATTGTTAGAGCATTAATTACCGTAGCAATTGTAGCTTTTTTTGGCTTACAAAAAGTAAATGTTGGTTCAATTGTTATTAGTGCTGGTTTGATATATGCTTATAACGAATATTTATTGAAAGTAATAAATCCAATTAATTTACTTTTGACACAAGTTGGTGCTTTCCAACATGCTCATGTACAAATCGATAGAATCTTCACTTTAATTGATGGTGAAAAGGAAGATGATGAAAAATATGAAATTCCTAGATATAAAGGAGATATAAAATTCGAAGATGTATGGTTTGCATATGTTGAAGATGAATATGTTTTAAAAGGTGTAAGTTTTGATATCAAAGCTGGAACAATGGTCGGTTTAGTTGGACATACTGGTTCTGGAAAGTCATCATTAATGAATTTATTATTAAGGTTTTATGATTTAGATGATGAAAAAGGTGGACATATTTATGTTGATGGTGTAGAGATTAAAACTCATTCAAAGAGAACTTATAGAGAACATATTGGTATAGTATTGCAAGAACCTGTTTTATTTAGAGGTACAATTGCATCAAATATAAGATTTGGTAAAGAGGACGTCACTGATAAAGAAATAGAAGATGTATTAATTGCAATGGGAGGAGAAAGACTTTTAGCTAAATTTGAAAAAGGAATTCATCAACCAATATCTAGAGCTGGTAATAATATGAGTTCAGGTGAAAAACAAATAATTTCATTAGCAAGAGCTATAATTCAAGACCCAGCAATTCTGATTATGGACGAAGCGACATCTCATATCGACATAGAAACAGAAGCGATAATTAAGAAAGGATTAGAGATAGCTTGTAACGGAAGAACTGTTATTGTAATTGCTCATAGACTTTCAACAATTTTTGATGCTGATAATATTATTGTGCTAGATCATGGTCTAAAAGTAGAAGAAGGAACTCATGAAGATTTAGTAAAACAAAATGGAGTTTATGCTAGTATTTATAGAGCACAATTATCTATTCAAAATAAATATACTGAGTAACTTATATAATCAAATTAGAGGCAATCCTTATTTATAAATAAGGATTGCTTTTTTTGTTAAAAAGTGGTATAATAATATGTAAAATTTTTACAATATTATTTAATAATTTAGGAGGAAAACATGAATAATATTTGGTTATGGTGTGTCCTTGCTGTATGCGTTCTTACAATGGGTTATGTTATGCTTAACTATGTTGCAATTAAACGTATGCCAGAAGGAACAGATAGAATGATTAAAATGAGTAAAATCATTCGTGATGGTTCAAACGTATTTATTAAGAAAGAATTTACTACTATCGCTATTATCGTTACAGCAATAGCAGTTTTGTTCTCATTATTTATTGAAAAATTCTCTGGTATCACTTACTTAGTAGGTGCAATCATGTCAAGTATCGTTTGTATTCTTGGTATGAAGAGTGCTACATTCGCAAACGTAAGAACAGCTAACACTGCTCGCGAAACTAAAAATGTTGGTCAAACAGTTAAGACTGCATTAAAAGGTGGATCAATTAGTGGTTTAAGCGTTCAAGCATTTGGTTTAGTAGGTATTTTATTAATTGTAATTATTAGTGGGATTGGTCCTCAAACTCTTGAAACATTATCAGGAACTGGATTAGAATCATTAAAAGCATATGAAGGTAATGGTTTAATCAACATTAAAGCATTATTAACAAATGCATCAGTTATGAGAATTACTACTTATTCATTAGGTTGTTCTACAGTTGCAATGTTTAACCGTGTAGCTGGTGGTAACTATACTAAAGCTGCTGATATCTCTGCTGATATTTTAGGAAAAATTCGTAACGATTTACCAGAAGATGATGCACGTGTTCCAAACGTAATCGCTGATTTCATCGGTGACAATGTTAATGATATTGCTGGTAACTGCTCTGACTTATTAGAAAGTTTCGTTGCTACAATTTCTGCTACAATTGTTATCGCTGTTAGCTTATTAACTGCTGGTACAGTTACAGATGCTAATTTATTCCAAGCTACTTATATGTACCCATTAGTAGTTGCTGGTGGTGGATTATTATCATGTGTATTGGGTATTATTATTGTTTCTGTAAGAAAAATGGGTGACAACCCTTCTAAAGAACTTAACCTTGCTACATATGTATCTGCTGGTTTAACTTTAGTTGCAATCGGTGTTATATCTTACGTTGCATTTGCTGATAAAGATTTATCTAACATAGGTTGGAAATTAGGATGGGCTACTCCATGGGTATGTGCTATCTTAGGTTTAGCTAGCGGTGTTGCTATTGGTATGATTACTGAATATTATACAAGTGCTGACTATAAACCAACTAGAACAGTTGCTGAATATGCTACTGAAGGTGAAGCATTCGTTGTTACTAAAGGTGATGCTGTTGGTTCAAGATCTTGTTTATATCCAATCTTAATTATTGGTGGATCGTTAGTAATTTCAGGTATTATCTCTGGTACATATGGCATCGCTGTTGCATCATTAGGTATGTTATCATTTGTTGGTACAACTGTTACAATCGATGCATTCGGTCCTATCGCAGATAACGCTGGTGGTTTAGCTGAATCTTGTCATTTAGAACCTGATGTACGTGTTATCACTGATAAACTTGACTCAGTTGGTAATACTACAGCTGCAATCGGTAAAGGTTTCGCAATTGGTTCTGCAGCATTCGCAACAGTTTCATTAATCTGTGCATATGTTGGTAACTTTGACACTATTCCAACAATCGATAGCTTCTTAGTAATTGCTGGTACTATCATCGGTGGTGCATTGATCGAATTCTTCTGTGCATTATTAACTGATAATACAATTGCTGCTGCAAAAGAACTTGCAGACGTTGGTGATAGACAATTATCTGATCCTGCTATTTTAGCAGGTGAAAAAGATCCTGATTATAATGAATTAGTTGCATTAGCTACTTCTTCGGCACTTAAGAGAATGGTTGCTCCATCTGTAATTGCTTTAGCAGTTCCATTTGTATGTGGCGCTATCTTAGGTCCTGAATTTGTAGTAGGTGTTTTATTAGGTGCTACAATTGTTGCAATCCCAAGAGCTATCTTTATGGGTAACTCAGGTGGTTCATTCGATAATGCTAAGAAATACATTGAAGCTGGTAACATTCCTGGCCATGGTAAAGGTACAGCAGCTCATAAAGCAGCCGTAACTGGTGACACAATTGGGGATACTAGAAAAGACGTTGTTGGTGTTGCATTAGATATTTTCATTAAAATGATGTCAACTGTTGCTACAACATTATTCGTTGTTATCAATGCTATTTACTTGCTAATTCAAAGTTTATTCTAGAAAAAGTTAAGGTAAGTCCTAATGGATTTACCTTTTTATTTTGAACTTGATACTATAAAAAGTATTAACAAGTAATATAAATTTTATTGAAAAAAAGTAGATTTTAATGTATAATATGATAAAAATATTTTTAATTTATAGGAGGTAAACATGAAAAAAATATTCATTTTTGTGATGGCAATGGTTTCATTATTATTAATTGGCTGTGGGAAAACTCCAACACTAACTTTTGAAAAAAATATAATAGATCTTAGACTTGGAGAACTATATGAATTAAACCCACAAGTTACTGATGCAAAAAATATAAAAGTGAATTATGTATCATTAAATGAAAATGTGGTTAAAGTTGTTGATACAAAATTATTTGCTTTATCCATAGGTGAAACAGTAGTAGTGGCTTCATTAGAAGAAAATACTGAAGTATATGTTAACTTAACTGTAAAAGTTGTTGAAACGAGCCCAGAAGAGATTATTATTAATGGAGCTACTGAATTATTTGTTGGTGAAAAAGGAAGTTATACTGTAGATACTAATTTTAGCGGAGCAATAGTTAACTGGACATCTAGCAATAATTATGTAGCTACTATAAATGAACAAGGTGAGTTAGAAACTTTTATGCCTGGAGAAGTTAAAATCAGTGTTACTGTTTTAGATGGATCTTATAAAGAAAGTGAAATTACTTTAATTATTAAAGAAAAAACATTAGAAACTATTAAAGTTGCTACAAATGCTGATTATAAAAATATTTTAAATCAAACTAATTCTTATTTAGAGGATAAAGGGTATAAATTAGAAATTACTGAAATTACTGATTTTGAACAATCTAATAAGGATTTAAATGATGAATTTATTGATGCAAATTTATTCCAACATGAAATGTATTTAGATTATTTTAATTACAATAATGGAACAAAACTTAATTCTGTATTAGATGTATTATTTATCCCTTATGGATTTTATGCTAATAGTCTTGAAACAAAATTAGAAAATATTTCATCTGGTGATAAAATAGCATTACCAAATGATGCAAAACTTCAAGCTAGAGGATTACAATTATTATCAAAACTTGGATTAATTGATATTATTTATGATAGAGGATTAAGTACAAATTTAGATGATGTTGATACAAAAGGTTTAGAAATCGTATTAGTTGATGAAACATATTCTAATGTATCAGATTGTAAATTAATATTTGCTGATTATAATCAAGCTAATACATTAAATTATACTAATTTGGTTTCTGCTGAAGATGATGAATGTTTAGCAGAGGATGAATATGCTATCTGTTTAGTTGTTAAGGAAGGATTTGAAGAATCTGAAAAGATCAAAGTCTTGGTAGAAGCTTTATCTCAAGATGCTGTTAAAGAGTATATTAATAACAACTATAGTAACATATATACTTCTTGTAAATAAACCAGAGTAATCTCTGGTTTAAATTTTAATTATTTTTTTAGCACTCGACACTTGACAGTGCTAAAATTATATTGTATAATATAACCAATAGGACATACATAGGAGGCAAATATGAATGGATATGATTATGAAAATGATCAAGATGTTTTAAAGAAGTTTGGTCGTGACGTAGTTGAAGATGCTCGTAAAGGCAAAATCGATCCTGTTATAGGTAGAGATGAAGAAATTCGAAGAATAATTGAAGTATTAGCACGTAAAACTAAAAATAATGTTGTATTAATTGGTGAACCTGGTGTAGGTAAAACTGCTATTATTGAAGGGTTAGCTCAAAGAATAGTTAGAGATGACGTTCCATCAACTCTTAAGAATAAAACTATTTATGAACTTGATATGGGAGCTTTGGTTGCTGGAGCAAAATTTAGAGGTGAATTTGAGGAACGTTTAAAAGCAGTATTAAATAAAATAAAAGAAAGTGACGGAAAAATTATATTATTTATTGATGAACTTCATTTAATTGTTGGTGCTGGTAAGGGTGAAGGTGCATTAGATGCGGGGAATATGCTTAAACCAATGCTTGCTCGTGGTGAAATCGATTGTATTGGAGCAACTACTCTAAATGAATATCGTAAATATATTGAGAAGGATAGAGCATTAGAAAGACGTTTCCAACAAGTACTGGTTAAAGAACCTACTGTTGAAGATACTATTAGTATCTTAAGAGGTTTAAAAGAAAAGTTTGAATCTCATCATGGTGTTCGAATTACAGACTTAGCAATTGTCTCTGCAGCAACTCTTTCTAATAGATACTTAACAGAAAGGTTTTTACCAGATAAAGCAATTGACTTAATCGATGAGGCTTGCGCATCAATAAGAGTTGAAATAGCATCTATGCCATCAGAACTAGATGAAGTGACTAGAAAGATTATGCAACTTGAAATTGAAAAAGTGGCCCTTCAAAAAGAGAAAGACATTAATAGTAAAAATAGACTTATTTCTTTGGAAGAAGAACTTGAGGAATTAAAAGTTAAAGAAAAAGAAATGAAATCTAAATGGGAAGAAGAAAAGTTTTTAATTAATAAGTTGAAAACTTTAAAAGAAGATTTAGAAAAACAAAAGTTTAATTTGGAAAAAGCATTTAATAATAGTGATTATAAATTAGCTTCTGAAATCAAATACAAAGAAATCCCTATTTTAGAAAAACAAATACAAGAATTAGAAGAAAAAACAAAATCTAATTCATTAGTAAGTGAAGTAGTAACTGAAGAAATGATTGCGAAAATAATTTCAAAATCTACTAATATTCCATTAACAAAAATAATGAAAGGCGAAAAAGAAAAGATTTTAAACTTAAAAGAAACTTTGGAAAAAAGAGTCATTGGTCAAGATGAAGCTATTACCTTAGTTAGTGACGCTATAATTAGACAAAGAGCAGGCATCAAAGACCAAAATCGTCCTATTGGCTCATTCTTATTCTTAGGTCCAACTGGTGTTGGTAAAACTGAAGTTGCTAAAAGTCTTGCCGAAGCATTATTTGATAGTGAATCTCATATTATTAGAATTGATATGAGTGAATATATGGAAGAGTTCTATG